>NZ_LFJJ01000047.1 GCF_001189365.1 Candidatus Burkholderia verschuerenii
TGGCATGCCTCGCCTCACATAACCTCAACTTCCCGAACCGCCCGGTGCGGACCCGCACGCCGGGTGGTGTGGCAGGGTGGTGTGGCAGGGGACCGGCCAGCTTGCTGGCCGCCCCTATGCCGATCTGATCGTTGTATACATGCCCCCAGGGACCACGTCCCTACGGGCGTAGTCTTTTTGGGGCTTCTCAATTTTTCATTGGAAGCCGTCATGAAAGTCACGCCCGCTCAACTCACTGAACTGCTCTCGCTGTATGTCCCCAAGCGCCTGCCGGTGCTCATCACCGGCCGTCCTGGTATCGGCAAGAGCGACATCGTCGAACAGACCGCGCACGCGACGATCACGAGTTGCTGATCAGCCATCCGGTCGTCGAGGATCCGACCGACTCGAAAGGGTTGCCATTTCCCTCGGCCGACGGCGCGACCGCGAAGTTCCTGCCCTTCGGGGACCTGGAACGCGCAATGACCGCCAGACGCCCGCTCATCTGGTTTCTGGATGACCTCGGGCAGGCCTCGCCCGCCGTGCAAGCCGCCAAGATGCAGCTGCTGCTCGCGCGGCGTGTCGGCGAACACGTGCTGCCGCCGCAGGTGACGTTTCTTGCGGCCACCAACCGTCGAACGGACAACGCGGGTGTGTCGGGGATTCTCGATCCGGTGATCTCCCGTTTCGCAACGGTGGTTGAACTCGAACCGTCGATCGACGGCTGGACGCAGTGGGCCGTGCGCGAAAACATCCCGCCCGCGCTCATTGCGTTCCTGCGCTTCCGCCCGGATTTGCTGTCCGTGCAGAAGACATCGCGCGATATCGAGAACACGCCGAGTCCGCGTAGCTGGTGGTTCGTGGCCAAAACCATGGATGTCGTCCCCAAGCATCTGGAGCACATTTCCTACGCCGGATCGGTGGGAGAGGGCGCGGCGACTGAACTCGTCGGCTTCCTCCAGATCTTCCGCGAACTGCCGCAACCGGACGCGATTCTCCTCGCGCCCGATACGGCCATGATCCTGACAATGCCGGCGGCGTTGTTCGCCGTCGCGGCGGCGCTCGCGGCACGTGCAATCGAGGCGAACTTCGATCGGATCGTGCGTTACGCCGAGCGACTGGCCGCTGATGGGCATCGCGAGTTCGTGGCCCTGCTTGTACGCGATGCAGTCGAGCGCACACCGCAGATTCAAAACTCGTACGCGTTTATCGCGGCGCAAGGCGGTGAGATCGGCAAGATCATCCGCGGCGAGTAACGAGCCTTAACCCTTTCTCAGCTTTTCCATGTCGGCCCTGTCGCGTCTTCAGACGCACAGGGCCTTTTTCTTTGCCTCATCCATTCCCTTTCTATCCGGAGTTTTTTCATGGACATCACTTCCATCCAATCGAAGGTCATGCTGTGCTCGGTGACGATTTCCACCTGGGTCGCCCGCCGTTACGACGGCAAGGTGACGGAGGAGGTCGAGAACAAGCACCATGCGAAGGGCATCGGCAGATTCAATAAGCGCCTGCTGCCCGAGCACGCGCCGAGTTTCGCCGAAGTCGTGACGCTCGCCGGTCGCATCCGCTCGTACTTCTATGCCACACCCTGAAGTACGACCAGTTGGGCGTGCGTCTGTTGCCGACGATGGTCTACATGGATTTCGCCGAAAAGATGCGCTCGTTGAAAGACGAGTTCGACTTGGCGGTTTCTGTGTTCCTGACCGACTATCTGAATCTGAAGGAAGCCGCTCGCGCGGAACTGAACGGCCTGTTTAACGAGGCGGATTACCCGACCCTCGCTGAGCTGTCCACCAAGTTCGGCGTGAAGACGGCGGTGCTGCCGTTTCCGGACGCCAGCCAGTTCGGCGTCGAGTTGCCGGCGAACGTGCTCATCACGCTCAAGAGCGAACTCGACCAGCACGTTCTGGCCTCGATCGCGACGGCAAACGAAGACCTGGTGCGCCGTCTCTACGAAGCGGTTTCGCAGATGGCCAATCGCCTGTACGCAACCGGCAACGTCCGACTGGACGTAGCCAACAACGTGCGGGAACTGTGCGCGCTGCTGCCGAAGCTCAACTTCTCGAACGACCCGCAGCTCACGCACATCCTCGAGCAGGCCAAGACGCATCTGGCGGTTCACACGGGCGCGGACTTGAAGGACTCCCGCGTGCTTCGCTCTCAGGTGGCCAGCAAGGCACAGGAGATCGAAGGGTTGATGGCCGCTTTCATGGGCATGCAGCCGGAGCCGATGGAAGTTGAATCGGACCGTTCGCTGCAACTGCGCCTCGTCGCATAAGGTGGCGTCATGGACCGCAACGACGTTGTGCTGGGCAGTAGCGCGGTCCATCCGCGCATTGCCCGGCAGCGAACCGAGCTCGTGCTCTAGCAGCCGTTCTTCGGGGCGCTTGCGCTTCGATTGAATGTCCGAGAGGATCCGTCTGCCAAGACGTTCTGGGTGGATGGCGAGACGATGGGCTACAATCCTGACTATCTTGATTCGTTGAGCGATCTGGAAGTGCGCGGTGTCGTCGCGCACGAAGTCCTGCACGTGGCCAACGGCCATTGCTGGCGGCAGGGCGCGCGGGACCCCGGTCGATGGAACGATGCCTGTGATTATGCGATCAACCCGATCGTGCAGTCAGCCGGCATGGTTTTGCCTAAAGGGGCACTCGTCGATCCGCAGTACACGGGCAAATCGGCCGAGGAGATCTATGGGTTGCTCACGCAGGAGGCCAAGCAGAAGCAGCAACAACAGCCTCAGGAGCCAGGTCGAATGCCACAGCAGAAGCTGGATCCACGGGAGTCGCAGGACCTGCCGCCGACGAGCGTGCCCGACCAACCATCGCAGTCGAATGGGAAAGAGGGTGGGGCGCAGGTGCAGCAGCCAAGTCAGCAACCCTCGTCGAATCTGGGTTCCTTTGGTGAAGTCCGCCCCTATAAAGGGCCGGACAAGCCGGTAAAGGAAGCCGAATGGAAGGTCGCCGTGACGCAAGCTGCGAAAGCGGCTGCGATGTGCGGCAAGCTGCCCGGGGATCTACAGGCTATGGTGAGTGAGGCGGTGCGGCCGATCGTCGACTGGCGCGCGGTGTTGCATCGCTTCGCGCAACAGAGCGCGGCTTCCGACTACAGCTTCGCCACGCCGAATCGCCGGTATCTGCATCTCGGGTTTTATCTGCCCGCGCGCATACACCGGCGATTGGCGACGCGGTTTTTGTGCGGGATTCCAGCGGGTCGGTTTTCGACGAAACGCAGGCTCAGTTCGATGCGGAAATCCTTGCGGTTTTTCATTCGTTGAAACCGGCGCGGCTGATCGTGATGGACTGCGATACGCGCGTGACACAGGTACAGGTCTTCGAGCGAGGCGACTTGCCGGAGATCAAGCCTGTGCGAGGCGGCGGTGCAACGGCGTTCTCGGATCCGTTCAATCGGGTAGCTCAGAAAGGCATGAGGCCCGCCTTTTTGGTCTATCTCACTGACATGGATGGGCAGTTTCCGGCTGTCGCGCCGGATTATCCGGTGCTTTGGGCATCCACCACGCCGCTTACACGGGCGCGTTGCGCGCCGTTCGGCGAAACGGTGGAGGTAATAGGTTGATTCCAGCGTGTCAGGTTAGTTGATATGCAAAGAAGCCCCGCCAATGTGCGGGGCTTCGTCGTTTACGCATCTTGGTCTTTGTAATGCCAGGGCAAATCGCCGAATCAGGTCGTCGCGTTGCTGCGAAGCGGTCCCTTGCGTCCGACGATCGGAAACAGCGGCAGAATGAGGATCGACCACACGATACCGCTGCCAAGCAGATAGGTCGCGAAAATCCACTTGACTAGCGTGCGGCGCATGAATGTCGAATCAATGAAAGTTGGGTGACGATTTCGGGCAAGCCGCAAGCATAGCCGATTGCGCGCGCCAGAACTTTTTCTGGCCGACGATCAGGCTTTCATGCGTCATCGCTGACGGGATGCAACAATATCGTCCACGGATAATCAGGAACACGCGCAATGGAGCAAACACCGGTCGATTTCGAAGAAGGCATGCTGGATGTCGGCGACAGCCACTCGATTTACTGGCGCGCGCAAGGTCCGCGCGATGCGCCCGTCATGCTGGTCGTGCACGGCGGCCCCGGCGGCGCGATGAACGTCAAATGGGCCGACGCGCTCGAAGTGGACCGATGGCGCGTCGTGTTCTTCGATCAGCGCGGCTGCGGCAAGTCGAAGCCCTTCGGCAAGCTGGAGGCGAACGGCATCGACGCGCTGGTCGGCGATATGGAAAAGCTGCGCGTCGCACTGAAGATCGAGCGCTGGGCGCTGTTCGGCGGCTCGTGGGGCACGACGCTCGGGCTCGCGTACGGCATCGCGCATCCGGAACGCTGCACGGGTTTCCTGCTGCGCGGCGTGTTTCTCGCGCGGCGCGAGGACATCGACTGGTTCCTGTGGGATGTGCGGCGCGTGTTCCCGGAAGCGCATCGCGCCTTTCTCGATGCGATCGAAGCCGCCAGCGGCAAACGGCCGACGACCGCGCAAGAGATTCTCACGCTGACCGAAGCGCCGCTCGCCCGTTTCGACGAAGCCGGTACGCGACTCGCGCGCGCCTGGACGCAGTACGAGACGACCCTATCGGTCGTGAACAAGCCGGTGAAGCCGGCCGGAGAGGAAGAAAAGAAGGACGAGCGCCCGAGTGCCGAAGCCAACAACGTCACCATCTCGATGGCGCTGCTCGAACGCCACTATATGGCCAACGAATTGCCGCCCGTGCCGTTGCTGCCGCTGATCGGGCGCATCGCGCATCTGCCTTGCCGGATCGTGCATGGCCGCTTTGATATGGTGTGTCCGGCGGATCAGGCGCTGGCGCTGGCGGCGCAATGGCCGGGCGCGGAGTTGAACGTGGTGAACGCGGCGGGCCACTGGACCTTCGAGCCGGGCAATATCGCGGCATTGCGCAGCGGCGCGAAGTCGTTGGCCGATGCGGTCCGCAAGGGCTGACGATCGCGCGCGGCTTGGAAGATCGTTAGAGGATCATGTCGGCGGCGTCGATCAGGCGTCGCCAGTCGAGATTCGCGCCCGCGACAATCGTGCGGCCCGCGCGCTGCGTCGCGATGGTCAGCGTCACGCACAGCGACAGCCCCGTCACCGACAGATATGGCGCGCTGACGATGACCTCCTGCGGTTTCGCCTGCGCATCGACGAAGTAGGGGCGATTGTCCCAGCGTCCGCTCGACGAATCGGCGATGGGCGCAAAGCGCTCGCTCGGCGTCTTGGCGCTCGCGCCGGGCAGCGCGGGCATGCATTCGCGGTCGCGATGATCGAGGAAGAAGCAGCTCATCGTGCACGGCATCGCGAGCAGCTCGGCGCAGGCGGCGGCGGTATCCGCGCCCGAAGCGAGCCGTCGCGCGGCCTGCGACAGATTGGAGCGGTACGGCATCAGCAGCAGATCGCTGGCGAGGCGCTCGGTGCGGCGCATCTGCGCGAGCGAATCGAACACGCGCTCGAACAGCGGCATCGCCAGATCGCGCGGCGCGAGCGTCGGCGCGGGCTTGCCGAACAGCCAGCCCTGCACGAAGTCGACATTGGAACGCGCGGCGAGCATCAGGTCGTCGCTGGTTTCGATGCCTTCGGCGACGACGAACATGCCGGATTCGTGCAGCAGATCGACGAGCTTGGGCATCAGCGCGTCGCGCAGTTGCATTTGCGCGCGACGGCCTTGCGTGACTTGCGCGCGCACCAGGCTGCGATCGAGCTTTACGATATCCGGCTTGAGCGTCAGCAGCCGGTCGATGTTGGAGTGGCCCGCGCCGAAATCGTCGACGGCGACGAGAAAGCCCTGCGCGCGAAAAGCACGCGTCGCGCAGGCGAGATCGGCGAGATCGGCGACATCGGTGCCGCCCGATTCCAGCACTTCGATCACCAGCCGTTCCGGCGCGAGGCCCGCGTCGCGCGCGAGATCGGCCAGGCGCGCGGCGTAACCGGCATCGGTAAAGGTCGACGGATTGATGTTGATGAACAGCCACTGCGCGTCCGGCAAGAGCGGCGCGGCGTTGCGCAGATGCGTGACATGGCTCTTGCGGTCGAGATCGCCGAGACGTCCCGCGACGATCGCGTGGGCGAACAGGTCGAACGGCGTGACGAGCGTGCCGTCGCGCGTCGCGCCGCGCAACAGCGCCTCGTAGCCGACTTCGCGCTGATGCGGCAGGCTGTAGATGGGCTGCAGATGGGTCGAGAGCGTGACGCCGTCGACGGCCTGGTCCGGAGCGAAAAGCGTCTTCAGCATGCGAGCACCGGCGCCGGATGTCCGACCATCCGCCGCGGCATGCGCGAGGCGCCCGCGAACGGAGAGACGGCGAATTGGACACACGGTTCGAAAGACAACACGGTAGTGACGACGCGGGTTGGATGGAATAGTCCAGAATATCGGCCGGTCGTGCATAAACTTGAGCACGCAAACGAAATGAGCGGCGAATTAACTGGATTTGCCGGGGCGGGCGGCGCGTCCTATCTTTGATCAAGGTTCGATCGGACCGCCGTCGAAGAGGCGCGCGGGCGCGTTCGACGCAATTTGCTGCAACTTAGACGGGCCTCGGTCCGTCGAAAGTCGCAACGACACTTTAGAGATAGAGAGAAATCGATGGCGCAACAGAAAACCAATCCCAAACTCGAGCAGGCCCTCACGCGAGGCGATCTCGCGATCCGGCAGGCAAATTCGGGCCGCGCCACCGCGGTGCTGCGCGCGCTCGGCAAGATGATCACCGAGGCTTCGGCGACCATCGGCGTCGAGGCGCATGTCGTGATCCACGACGGCGACAAGATTTACGATCCCGCCGACGGCATGTGGCCGCAACAATTGCTGATTTCGCTGGACGGTCCTGTCGAGGACAACGATCCGGACGAAATTCGCACCGTCACGTTATTGGCCGATTCGGCCGGAACGATTTTCCGCTGCGAATGGCAACGCGCCGACGGCAAAATCGGTCGGCAGGAAGGCCGTCCGCTGGCAATGGTCGCCTTTATCACCGATGTCGATATTCCCTGGCTCGACGAAGAAGAATGATTTTGCGCGGCGCTCGCCGCGTTTTCACATATTGGTCAAGCGATGTCTTTAAAACGGACACCGGTGGTTTAACGGCGTCCGTTTTTTGTTCGATTCGCGCGCGCAATCATTGGACAAAAATTTTGCATACCTTGCGCGCGAACGCTTGGATAGTTGTGCGAATCGCAAACGTTGCCGTGGCCCTATTTTTTTTAGTCTTTTCGGGAACTTAGCATTATATCGCGAAAGCCCGCCGCCAGCTATTCTTTTAAAGCCTCTCGCGCTACGGGTGGCTGCCCGCCCTCGTTTCTTTTTCACCCTAATCGCGCACGTCAAAAGTCGCATTGCCTACGCATATTCAAAATGCGTTGGCCAAGCGGCGATTGGCCCATCGATTAGAAGAGTTTTTCCAACTCTTTTAGCCTGACGAATGCGAAGAAACAGTGGCTGGCGCGCACTCCTTTTGATTTTGTGAGAGGTTTTTTTGCCGTGTGAGGGCACAACCCAACTCGCCCATATCACGCGGCAACTTTCTAATCGCCAAGAAAAATGGGGTTTACAAATGGAATTCAACCTTGCCACTAGCTCCGTCGCCAGCCACGCCGACACTGCTGTCAACCGCCCGCCGCTTTCGGTGGTGCCCGCGCTTCAGAAAACGGAGAGGATGCCGTTTACTATCCGTATCGTCCGTGATGAAGCGGGCTTCGATAAGGCCGTGGCCGTGCGACGCACCGCTTACGGGCGTCATCTGCCGGAGTTCGCCGAGCAGATGACCGTCGAGCACGCCGATCGCGACGAGGGCACCGTCGTGCTGCTCGCGGAATCGAAGCTCGATGGTGCGCCGCTCGGCACCATGCGCGTTCAGACCAATGCGTATGCGCCGCTCGCGCTCGAGCAATCGGTGACGCTGCCGCCGCATCTCGCGACCAGCCGGCTCGCCGAAGCGACGCGGCTCGGCGTCGCGGGCGGAATGGTCGGACGAGTGGTCAAGGTTGCTCTGTGCAAGGCGTTGTGGTTGTTCTGCGAGCAGCACGGTATCGATTACATGGTGATCACCGCGCGCGCCACTGGACCGGGAGTACGAAGCGATGTTGTTCGAAGACGTGTTCGACGCGGGCAAGTTCCTGCCGATGGCGCATGTCGGCGGCCTGCCGCATCGCGTGCTGGCCAAGGATGTGGCGGCGGCGCGGTGGCTTTGGGAAGAGGCGCGGCATCCGCTTTTCAACTACATGGTCCACACGCATCATCCCGATATCGATTTGCAATCTGTAGATTTATCTTTTCATTGGGAACCGGTACGATGCCCAGAGGCTCCGTTGATGGCTTACGGCCGCTAAGGCTCGTCAGGCCGATGTTCCCAGGAAAGTAAAAGCGAAAAACCGGACCCCGGAGCGGTCCGGTTGGCCAAAAAAGCGAGGGCGGGGAGAACGTCAGGGCTCCGCCGTCGCCGTGCGTCGGCAACGTGTGGCGCAGGTGCCGCCCGGCGCGGCGCAAACGGGGGTTTTCCAGGTATGGCGTCGGCAATTCCAACATCCTTATCGAGATTCAGGCGTGGCGGCTCGTGGATCGACGACGCGTTGTATATCGTCGCGGTATACCGCCGTTCCGATCCTGATCGCGCTGGGCACCATCGCGACGCTCGTCTTTTTGCCGCGCCAGTACGAGTCGCGCGGCGCGAAATCGCTCGCCATCGCCGTCGTCTCCGATCACAACGAATCGTTCACGCCCGCCGATGCGCTCGCCGCGCTCAGGCACGCGCAACCGGTCTCGAACTACAGCACGCGGCTCTCGGAAAAACCGATCTGGTTCAGCTTCACGACGCCCAGCATGAGTGCGCAGTCGCAGACCGTCGTCGAACTTCCTTCGCGTCACGCGCAAACGCTTGCTTGCTGGAACGCAGCGACTTTGCAGCCGCTCGGCCGCGCCGATCGCGATTCCACCAGCGGCGACATGAAGCCGGTCAAGGCGGGATTTTTCATTCTCACGGGTCCGCTCAGCGCGCCCGAACCCATTCTGTGCCGCGGCACCTATTCCGGGCCGGCGCAGGTCAATGCATTCGCGTGGGACTGGCAAGGTCTGCGTAATTCGTCGCTCGATTTTCAGGAAAGCTCGGGGCTGATCGCCGGCGGCCTGCTGACGCTCGCCGTGTTCGTGTTCGTCACGGCGCTGATCAATCACGAATGGACCTACGTGATTTTCGCCGTGTGGCTCGTCGGCAATTTGCGCCTGTGCGCGAACGCGATGGGCTGGGACATGCAATGGCTCGGCCGCATGCTGCCGTCGGAGTACATGACGCCGCTGCGCCAGCTGACCTTCGCCGCGTATTACCTGCTCACCGCCGCGCTGTTTACCCAGTTGTTTCGCCGCGAACTGCGCGTGGTCGGCTATCGCTGGCTGCTGCGGGTGATCCAGTACGTCGGCCTCGTGTTGCTCGCGGCCGCGCTGGCGCTGCCGTATTCGCTGTTCATTCCGACGCTGTGGATCATCGCGGGCTTCGGTATCTTCGTGCTGCTGTTCTTTTTGACGCGGCTCGTGTGGATGGCGCGCTCGCGCACGGTCATGTGGTATGTCGCGTCGTTGGCCATCGTGCTGTTCACGACCTTCTCCGAAGTGCTCGGCGCGGCGTTCGGGCTGAAGGTGCTGGTCGGCCGTCAACACCGTGATGGCCGCGTTGTCGTCGAGCATGATGGCCGCGTTCGCCATTGCCGAGCAGATGCGCGCCGAACGCGACTTCCGCCGTCAGGCGCAGATGGAATTACGCAATACGTATGAAGTGACGCCGATCGGCCTCTTCACGCTCGATACCAACGGTCACTTCGTGCGCGCGAATCCCGCCTTGCGCGCGATGCTCGATCTGCAGAAGTCCGACTACAAGATCCGCCACTGGAACGATTATTTCGAGCCCGGCGCGTGGGGCGCGTTGCAGGCGCTGGCATCGAAGGGCGCGGACGGCGAGCTCGAAATGGGCGGTTCGGGTTCGGTCGAACGCGGCAACGGCGAGCGCCGTTATCTGCTGAAAGCGATTCGCTCGAACGGCTGGATCGAAGGCTCGCTGCAGGACACGACCGAACGTTCGAAGGCCGTCGAACGCTTACGCTTTCTTTCCGAGCACGATCCGCTGACCGGCTCGCTGAACCGGCGCGGCATCGAAAAAGCCATTTCGATGCAGAGCGACGAAACCATGCCGTGGGCGCTCGCCTATATCGACCTCGACCGCTTCAAGCTGGTCAACGATCTGTTCGGCCATCGCAGCGGCGACGAAGTGCTGCGCCAAGTCGCGGCGCGCACGCGGGCGCATTTCGCGCGCAGTTATCCGGTCGGGCGGATCGGTGGCGACGAGTTCGTCTGCGTGATGAACGATACGTCGATCGAAGACGCCATCGCGCAATGCCGCAATCTCATCTCCATTCTCAGCGATGCGCCGTATCAGGTCGGCAATCGCGCGTTTCAGGTGAAGGCGTCGATCGGGCTGGTCGAATGTTCGCGCGGCGTGCGCGTGCAGGATGCGCTGTCGCATGCGGATCGCGCGTGCCGCGAGGCGAAGAAGGTCGCGCATACGCATCTCGTCACCTATCGCAAGGGCGCGGCGGCGTTCGAGGAGCGCGCCGAGGAACTGAAACTCGTCGAAACGCTCGGGCGGAATCGTCTGCCGCCGGGCCTGTTTCTCGTGATGCAGCCGATCATGTCGCTGGCCGCGCCCGCCGATTCGCTCAACTTCGAAGTGCTGCTGCGCATGCGCCCGCCCGATGGCACCACGCTTCCGGCCGGCAAGGTGATCGTCGCGGCGGAGGAATCGGGCAATATCGCGGCGATCGACCGCTGGGTGATTTCGACGCTGCTCGAGTGGATCGAGGCGCATCGTCACACGCTCAAGAACACGCAGTTTATTTGCGTGAACCTGTCGGGCGGCTCGCTCAACGACGAGCAGTTCATGGAGGACATCTTCGCGCTGCTCGCGCGGCATCCGTCCGTGGTGCATTACCTTTGCCTCGAAATTACCGAAAGCGTCGCGCTGCACGATCTCGAGAACACCCAGCGCTTTATCGCGCGTGTCCACGACATGGGCGGCAAGATCGCGCTCGACGACTTCGGCGCGGGCTACACGTCGTTCAAGTATCTGAAGGCGCTGTCCGCCGATGCGTTGAAAATCGACGGCGAATTCGTGCGCTCGATGTGCGCGCATCCGGCGGATATCGCCATCGTCGAGGCGATCGTCGCGCTGGCGCGCAATCTCGACATGCGCAGCGTCGCGGAATGGGTCGAGGACTTCGACACCTTGCGCGCGTTGCAGGAAATCGGCGTGGATTATGTGCAGGGCCATCTGATCGCGCGGCCGCAGGAAAGCCAGGCGATCCTCACGGCGCGTTCGGCCGCGAGCTTCCTGAAGGACGAGGAAGTGATCGGTTTCGTCGACAGCCTGTCGCAGCCGAAGCAGGCGACCGTGTTCGACTACGAATGGTGCGCCCGCGCGGCGGGCACGCACTAAACGCTGCGGGCGTTACATGTCTTTCAGCAGTTTCGTCGCCGCGATGGGAATGCGCGTGTCGTCCCATTTCGCGAGCCATTCGATTTCCTTCCGCGTGAAATAGCCGGGCTGATTGCGCAGCGCGAATTGCAGCGAATCGACGATGTGATCGCGGATGATTTGCGGCGCTCGGTCGTCGGTGACGATCGCGTGAAGGGCTTCGAGTGTGCTCATGGTGCGGCTGCGGCCAAGGGTGGGCGGAATTCGCCAGAACTGCATCGCCGACCATAACCAGCCAAAAATCCGGAAAAATATTGCGTTGCGCAAAAAGCGCGGGCGCCCGTTCGTGTTGTCGATTCGAAAGCCTGCTTGCAAAATTCCGCGCGCGGCTTTACTAATTCAAAACGCGGGATTTAGGCCGTATTCGCACAGCACGGCTATCGA
Organism: Candidatus Burkholderia verschuerenii; assembly: GCF_001189365.1. Taxonomy (GTDB): domain Bacteria; phylum Pseudomonadota; class Gammaproteobacteria; order Burkholderiales; family Burkholderiaceae; genus Caballeronia; species Caballeronia verschuerenii. Next base: position 11,885 of record NZ_LFJJ01000047.1, read on the forward strand.
CGGGGACTCCACACATGAACGAATTCCGGCGCGCGCGTCGCGACGCGTCCGCTTTTGCGCAGGCCATCAAACATGTCTGAGCGATCTGTACGCGCGGCATCGATGCATTCGGTCGGCTCCAACCAGCTTGGTATGCGCCAGTTCAACGAGCGCATCGTCTTGCAGGCGATCCGCCTGCACGGCGCATTGCCGAAGGCGGATATCGCGCGCCTCACGCGTCTGTCGATGCAGACGGTTTCGCTGATCGTCGATCATCTGATCGAGGACGGCTTGTTCGCGAAAGACCCGCGCGTGCGGGTGCGCGGGCGCATCGGCCAGCCGTCGGTGCCGATTTCGCTGCGCGCGGACGGCGCGTTTTCCATAGGCGTGAAGGTCGGCCGGCGCAGTCTCGACGTGCTGTCGATGGACTTCGGCGGCAGTGTGCGCATGCGCGAAACGCTCGAATACGCCTATCCCGATCCCGCGACGCGGTTTCCCGCGCTGGACGAAAGGCTCACGCGCGCCACCGCCGCGCTCGGGGACGATGCGCCGAAAATCGCGGGCATCGGCGTGGCGGCGCCGCTGTGGCTCGGCGGCTGGCGCGATTTCTTCGATACGCCGCCGGGCGTGCTCGCGGCGTGGAACGATATCGACATCCGCGAACGCATTCAGGCGCTGACGGCGCTGCCCGTCCATTTTGCCAAGGACACGACGGCCGCCTGCGCTGCCGAACTCGTGATGGGGCAAGGGCGCGGCTTGCGCAACTTTCTGTATGTGTTCATCGGGACGTTCATCGGCGGCGGGCTCGTCATCGACGGCCGATTGCACGAGGGCCGGGCGGCAACGCGGGCGCGATCGGCTCGCTGCCGGTGATCGGCGCGGACGGGCGCGCCGGGCAGTTGCTGAACACGGCGTCGGTCTACGTGCTGGAAAAGGCGTTCGCGCAAGCGGGCGCGCCGCGCGCCTCCGCGCACGACGAACGCGCGTGTTCGTCGCCGTGGCGCGACTTGTCCGAAGCGTGGATGCGCGATGCGTGTCCGGCGATCGCGGCGAGCATCGCGTCGTCGTCGGCGCTGCTGGATCTGGAGGCGGTCGTGATCGACGGCGAGATCGATCGCGCGCTGTTGCGCGACGTGATCGGCCGAACGGACGATGCGCTCGGCGGCTTCGACTGGCAAGGCATGACGCGTCCGCGTCTGGTCGAAGGCCAGATCGGCCCCGACGCCCGCGCGATGGGCGGCGCGATTTTGCCGCGCTACGCGCATTTCGCGCCGAAGCACGAGCTCTTTTTGAAGCCGCTGGACGTCTGAAAGTCGATCAGTCGAGCGACAGGCGCATCGCGAATGCGAGCAACGCCGCCGAAAACGTCCAGCGCTGCACGGTCTGGGCTTTCTGATGCCGCCGCAGCCAGCCCGAAATACGCACCGCGCCGCATGCGAGCGTGACGTCGAACATCAGCCCGAACAGCACGAGCACGACGCCGAGTTCGGTCACTTGCGACCAGACCGGACCGGCATCGGGATGCACGAACTGCGGCAATAGGACGGAGCAGAACAGCAACGCCTTCGGATTCAGGATGCTGCTCAGCACGCCTTTCAGAAAAGCCGCGGGGAAAGTCGGCGCGGCCGTCTTGTCCGATGCCGCTTCGAGCCCGAATCCCGGCGAGCGAAAAATCTGGATCGCGATATACGTCAGGTACAGCCCGCCCGCGACGCGCACGCCGTTGTACAACCACGGCGCGCTGCGCAGCAAGGCCGCGACACCCAGCGCCGATAGGGTGACATGCGTCGCCCGCGCGACGGCAAGACCGCCCGCCACGGCGAGGCCATGTCGCATGCCGCGCGTGGCGCTGGTCTGCAACACGACGGCCATATCCGGTCCGGGCAGCGCATAAATGACCGCCAGCGCGCCGATGAAAACCCACAACAAATGCGATGAAACCATGATCGAACTCTCCGAAACAGGGCTACATGGTGCCATCGCAATCGCGCCGATTTTTGGCCTTTTGCGATTCATTCAAGCGAGCTGTTCGAGCTTTCCTCTACTATTGATGAAATAAGAGGGGGAAAACTTCATGAGCGAACTGGACCGAATCGACCGGGCGATTCTGGCCGCTGTACAGCAGGACGGCCGGATGCCCGTCGCGAAACTCGCGGAGCGCGTTGGCCTGAGCGAGACGCCGTGCGCGCGCAGGCTCAAGCGACTCGAAAGCGACGGCTATATCGAGGGCTATCGCGCGATGTTGTCGCGTAAGGCGCTCGGGCTCGGCGTCATCGCGTTCGTGCATGTGCGCTTCAGCGTGCAGAACCAGTCGCTGTCGGATCGCTTCGAACGCGAAGTCCGGGCGATCGAGCGCATCGTGTCGTGTCATAACGTGAGCGGGACGGCGGATTATCTGTTGCAGATCGTCGTGCGCGATCTCGACGAATACGGCACGTTCACCCGCGACGTGCTGCGCGCCTTGCCCGGCGTCACGGCGGTCGAGTCGATGCTGTCGCTGCGCGAGATCAAGCGCGAAAGCGGATTGCCGTTGGCGTGACGGAAGTCGATATTGGCGCATAAAAAAGCCTCGCCCAACATCGGGCGAGGCTGTCATCGAAACGATACGACGAATCGTGACGTTTTCGGGCGCTTCGTCAGGCGGCGCGCTTGCGGACCATGCCGACGACCACCAGCAGCACGATTGCGCCGACGACCGAGGCGATCCATCCCGCCGGCTGTCCCGGTTGATACCAGCCGAGTGCGCGTCCGACATAGCCCGCGACCAGCGACCCGGCAACACCGAGCACGATGGTCATGATCCAGCCCATGCTGTCGTCGCCCGGCTTGGTGGCGCGCGCGATCAGACCGACGACCAGTCCGACGATCAAAGTACCGATAAATGAAAACATGCGCTTGCTCCTTCAGAAGATGCGGTTTTTGGCAGCGTTTTCGTTGATCCCGGGGCGTTCCCGTAACGGCAAAGTAGCACGGCCGCCGATGTTTGAATATGACGGCGACCGCATTCGCCCGGGATCGGCCGAACGGCCAGACGGGTCGCAGGCACCGTGCCCGGACGGGGCGCGCGCCCAAGCCAAGGTAAAATCCAAGGTCTTGTCACTCGCTTGCCCCGCGCCTCCACGCCATGACCGATTCCGAACTCCCCTCGACCGACGAAGCCATCCACGAAGACCGTCTCTGGCGCGACGACGGCTGGACCGCGCGCGTGATCAAGAATGAAGACGACGATGGCTGGGCCGTCGAAATGATTCAGGCGGGCGAAGCGGAACCCGCGCTGGTCGGCCCGTGGACGATGGGCCGCGACAAGAAGAACCCGAAGCCGCTCGATGCCAACGCGTTCCGCACGCTGGTCAAGACCGCCTCCGAAGTGCTGCGCCGTCACGAACAGCAGCGTCACGCGATGCTGCACAAGAACGTCACCATCGAACTGCGCGACGAGACCATTACCGTCACGCTCGATATCGTTCCCGACGAAGACGATCCCTACGCCGACCTCAAAGCCTTCGATGCCTACGGCGAGCAACTCGCGCATGCGCGCGTATCGCCGCATACAAGCTCAGCAAGGCGAACGCCGAACGCTGGGCCGAAAGCGGCTTCGCGACGCCGAACTGATTCGACGCGCGCGCGACGCGCAAATGAAAATGCCGCCGTGGGATTCACACGGCGGCATGTCTTTTTCGATCGAGCCGATCAGGCTTACTTCACCACGAACTCGATGCGGCGATTCTTGAAGCGACCGCTTTCGGTGCTGTTGTCCGCCAGCGGATTGGCGTCGCCGTAGCCCGTCGCGGTGAGCGTCTGGGTCGGCACGCCCGCGCGCACCAGATAGCCGCGCACAGCCTGCGCGCGTTCCTTCGACATTTCCAGCTTGGCACGCGCCGGACCTTGCGAGTCCGAGTAACCGGCGACGTCCAGATTCACCATCGAGCCCTTGGCCGCACAGTTTTTCAGCAGTTGCACCGTCTCGCCGAGCGTGGCGTAAGCGCTTTCCGGAACCGTAGCGCTGGAGCGCGCGAAGTTGACGACCTGCAGATCGAGGACCTTGGTCAGCTTCGTGCCGGAGCAGGCGTCGGCGGCGGCGAGCAGCGTCTTTATGCCGTCGCGGAACGATTGCGTCGCGCTGGCGATCGCGCCGTTGACGTCGAACGAGCCGACCGTGAACATGCCGCCGAGCGCGCTCTTCAGGCGATCGGTCCAGCCGAGCTTGGTGTCCGCCGCCGCGCCGCTCAGTTCGACCTTCGAGCCGCTCACTTTCACTTCCGCGCCCGGCACGGCCATCAGCGGCAGGAAGTTCTTCAGTTGCGCGAGCCAGGTGGCGGGACGCGTGTTCGGCGTCACCGTGACGTCGGCGGTATAGCCTTTGCCGAAGCGCGCGGTGAGCGCGTCGATCAGGCTCTGCTTTTCGGCTTCGGTGCCGACCGTCGCGGTGACCGAGGGCACGCCCGCCGGGCTGACGCTGAACACGAGACGCGCATCGGCGTTGGCGTTGGCGACAGTGGCCGCGTCCGGAGCCGAAGCAACAGCCGATGCCGATACAGCCGCCGACGCCGATGCAGCCGTCGCCGGCGTGGCGCTGGCCGCTTGCGCGACCGGCGCAGACGCTTCCGTCGCGATGGACGCGACGAGCGGCGCATCGACCGATGACGCCTGCTTCTCGACCGATGCGGTCGGCGATGTCGTGGCCGTCTGGTTCAGATCGACGCTATTCGAGTTCGTGAACCCGTGGTAGTAGACCAGCGCCAGAATGCCGGCGAGCACCGCGAAGAGCAGCCAGATCCACTTGTTGGACTTCTTGGGCGATGCGGACGAACGCACCGGCGCACGCGTCGGCGCGGCTGCGGCGGGCGAACGAGCGGCAGGCGCCGCAGGCGCGACGGACGACGCGTGGACCGGCGTGCTGCGCGCGACGGATTCGCCGACGGCGGCCGTAGCCAGCGCATCGACTTCCTCGCGCTCGGCCAGCGTCGATGCCACGGCGTCGAGCCGCGTGCCGATGCTGTTGGTGAAGCCGTCCGCGTTGCCGATGCCGATCGCCGTCGCCACGCCGTTCGACAGCGACGTCCTCATCTCCGGCACCTGTTCGCGCAGCAGCGGCGGCAGTTGCGGCAAGCCCCATTGCGCGAGCAGGAAGTACCGCTTGATCACGCCGAACAGCACGGCGGCGGCGACACCCGCGAGCGCCGAGGTGGCCTGCGTCGGGACGCCGGTTTCGACCGACACGGCGTCGGTCAGCAAATCCATGCGCTTGCCGGTGGCTTCGGCGGCGAGCGCGTGGCCGCTGCTTTCGAGATGTTTCAGACCGCCGGTGGTCGAAATCAGCTTGTCCAGCTGATCGACGATATAGGCGTTGGTCTCCGGCAACATGATGACGGAATGCAATTGACGTGCGCCTTGCGCGAGCGAGGCGCGGTCCATCAGCGCGGCAACCAGACCCGGCGCGGTGCGCGATGCCAGCTGCCGGACGATGTTCCCCGGAATGCCGAACTGCTGCGCCAACTGCTCCGCGATGCTTTCAGTCATGGCGGTATTCACCGCTTGGACCAGATTGATACTCATCGACTTCGATCCTATCTACTTTTGCAATTGCGCTGAAAAAATGTGCGCAAATTCGCCGCGCATTCTATATGCACAGGTATCCTAAAAAGACGGCGTATACCTTATTTACGAATCTGTGGACGTGCGCCCACTTGACTTATCGCGGAGTCGATGACCAGTCGGTAAAGAGGCGCATGAGCCGTTTGCCCGCCAACCCCAGCCACGACGGTTCCGAAGGCATGGGGCTGTTGTCGCGCGGATTCAGTGCGAGAATCGTGATGAGCGACGTGGACTGGAGCAGCCGCTGGTACGACGCGTCGAGTGGCGAAGTCCATGCGCAATCGTGACAATCATGCTTCGAGCAAGTGTTGCAAGGCGGTTGATCGCGGTTCATGAGAGGGTCCTCGGAATGTACCCGCGAATGATGTTCGAAGTTCCCGCTTTAATCGATCAGAGGGCTCTTAGGCAAGTCTTAATTTCAGAATCGAAGAGGGTGAAAATGGTTACGGCGTATGTCACCCCGTTATTACAGGAGCGAATGAAATGCACTATTTACTGATCTACGAGTTGTGCGAAGACTATCTGGAGCGTCGCGGGCAATTTCGAGACGAACATCTGTCGCTTGCGTGGAAGGCAGCGGATGGCGGCGATTTGCTGCTGGGCGGCGCGCTCGAAGGCCCGGCGGATCGCGCGATTCTGTTGTTCAACAGCGATTCGCCGGATGCGGCGGAAGCCTTCGCGCGCGTCGATCCGTATGTGACGAACGGGCTGGTCGAGCGCTGGTCGGTGCGCAAGTGGAACACCGTGGCGGGCGAGGCGGCGGCCACGCCTGTGCGCTGAAGCGTCGGACGCGGGCCGCCGGGGTTCGAATCAGACGTCGGCGGTTTCCTCGGTCGGCTGATCGTCCGACGGACGGTCGCGGCGCGCCGTCGTGCGCCGTTGCGCCGAGCGATACAGACTGGTGAGCGTATCGTCCATTTCCTGCGAACGCTCGAACAGCTTGGCCAGCCAGTCGACGAACGCCGACACGCGCGGCGTCGCCTGACGGCTCTTCAGGAACGCGACCGACACCTTGAGCGGCGGCGCTTTACATTCCGGCAGCACTTCCTGCAACTGTCCCGAGCGCAGATACGGCTGCGCCGCGATCTTCAGCGGCTGAATCAGCCCGAGCCCTTCGAGTCCGCAGGCAATGTACGCGTGCTCGTCGGCGACCTGTACGAAGCCGCGCATCTTCATGGTGACGGCTTTGCCTTCGACGTCGAAATCGGCGGGACGGCCGCTTTTTTCCGATACGCAATTCACCGCGACGTGGCGCGTGAGCTCATCGAGCGATTGCGGCGTGCCGTGCTTGTCCAGATACGCCGGACTTGCGCACGTCACCTGTTCCAGTACACCGAGCCGCCGCGCGACGAGACCCGAATCGGGCAGTTCGCCGAGCTGCACGCTGCAATCGACGCCTTCGCCGACCAGATCGACATTGCGCGTGCCGATCCCGATCGACAGTTCGATCTGCGGATAACGCGCATGAAATTCCGGCAGCGCCGGCACGACGATGGACGTCGCCACCGTATCCGGCATTTCGACGCGCAGCCGTCCGCGCAGGCGTTCCTCGCCCGCGCCGAAACCGGATTCGAGTTCGTCGATATCCGCGAGAATTTGCGAGCAGCGCTCGTAATACGCAGCGCCATCGACGGTGAGATTCAGGCGCCTCGTCGTGCGTGCAAGCAATTGCACGCCGACTAGCGCTTCGAGTTGTTGCACGGTCGTCGACACGCTTGCACGCGGCATGCCGAGCGATTCGGCGGCGCGCGTGAAGCTGTTGGTATCGACGACACGCGTAAAGACACGCATGGCATGGACGCGATCGATCACGTTGAGGTTTCCCTTTTATGACGATGGAAGGCGATGCGCGAGAAAAAGCGATCACGCCGCCGGGCAGGAACGGCGGGATCGGACGCATCGGCGATGGTCACATCTTAGGAACGGGAAGGCTCGACGTGAATACACAAAACTGGAGGATTCTTGCCTGATTCTTTTCAGCCATGAATGCGGTCGGGAGAATCGCGCAAGTCAGAGCAAGGGCATTTCGCCTCGCAGACGTCCGCCGATACCCGAAAAGTCGGTGCCCGAAGGCGACTGGTAAAGGCGCAGGCCTATCTCGGGAAGGATCGCGAGCAGATGATCGAAGACGTCGCCCTGAATGCGTTCATATTGCGTCCACGCCGTGGTGGCGGTGAAGCAATAGACCTCGATCGGAATGCCTTGCGAATCCGGCTCCATCATGCGGACCATGATCGCCATGTCCTGACGGATTTCCGGATGCCGTTGCCGATAGGCTAAACCATACGCGCGGAACGTGCCCACATTGGTGAGCCGGCGGCGATTGGCCGGTTCGTTGGCGAGTTCGCCGAGATTGCGGTTGGCCTGATCGACTTCGGTCTGCTTCTGCTCGAGATAATCGTGCAGCAGGCGAAAGCGCATCATGTGCGCGGTTTCCTCGTCGGAGAGAAAACGCACGCATTGCGCGTCGATCCGCAGCGTGCGCTTGATCCGCCGCCCGCCCGATTCGAACATGTGCCGATAGTTGCGATACTCTCGAAAAAGAGTTTGTAGGTGGGCACGGTCGTCACCGTGTTGTCCCAGTTCTGCACCTTGACCGTATGCAGCGCGATGTCCTTCACGAAGCCGTCGGCGCTCGCTTGCGGCATCTCGATCCAGTCGCCGATGCGCAGCATGTCGTTCGACGTCAGCTGCGTGCTCGCGACGAGGGACAGCAGCGTGTCCTTGAACACCAGCAGCAGCACGGCGGACAGCGCGCCGATGCCTGACAGCATCCACAACGGCGAACGGTCGATGAGAATCGACAGCACCAGCACGCCGCACACGAGCGCGAGCGCCAGCTTGCCGATCTGGATGTAGCCCTTGATCGAACGCGTCTGCGCTTCCTTGCTCGACGCATAGACGTCCTGCCACGCGGACAGCAGGCTGCCCATCGCGAAGAAAAAGCAGATCCACGCGCCGGCATGCGCGATCCGCTCGATCGGCACGGCCCATTTGCCGATATGCGGCACTTCGTCGATACCGAGCGCGACGGTCGCGAACGGCACCGCATACCAGACGCGGTGATACGCGCGCCGCCGGATGAAGGCGTGATCCCACGCGGTATGCCCGGCGAGCACCAGCAGGCGGTGCGCGATCAGCAACACGATGCGCGCGACAACCCATTGCAGAAACAGGGCGAGCAGCACGAGCATGACGATGCCGAGCGCCAGCTGCGCCCACGGATGCGTCGGCAGATGGTGCTGGAGCGTATCGGGCAGAAAGTCGAAATTCATACGTGGAAACAGGAATGGCCGGGAACGTCGCGCACCGTATTGTGCATGAACGCGCACAGTCGAAGTGCGGAACCGCTTCACATCGCGTCCGGGCGGCGTAAGCGAAAACCCCGAGCCGCGCCGATGAAAATTAATTTTTTTTGGCGAGCGTTTTGGGTAAATATAGTTTCATCGCCCATGTGTCAAACGCTGCGTTTCCATGTCCCGATCCAGACCGGCCGTTCGCGAAGCAGACAATCAGCCGATTTCCGTCCATATCGCGGCGGCCATGTCGAGCCTGACGCCGATTCATCAGCGCATGGGCGCGTTCGTGCTCGCCAACCTGTTTCGCGCGGCGACCATGCGGATCGACGAACTCGCGGATGCGGTCGGCGCATCGGTCGCGACCGCCAACCGGTTCGCGCGCACGCTCGGATTCTCTGGCTATCCGGCTTTCCGCGAGGCGCTGGTGCGCGGCTTCGAGGCGACCATCGCGCCGGTCGAACGGCTGCGCACGGCGCTCGAATCGCCGGCGAGCGGGGCGCAAGTGTTCGAGGCATCGATCGCGCAGGCGGCGGCGAACTTGCAGCTTGCGCAGACCGCCATCGACGGCGCGAAGGCCGAAGCGCTGGTCGACGCGATTTTGTCGGCGCGGCGCGTGTTTATCGTCGGTTACGGCGCGAGCGCGTTTCTCGCGGGCTTGCTGGAGCACGGGCTCACGCCGTTTTGCGCCGATGTGCAATCGCTTGCGCTGACGGGCGGGCCATCGCATGCGGCGCGGCGGCTGTTTACGGCATCGGGCGGCGACGTGTTGATCGCGATCGCGTTTCCGCGCTATGTCGACGACACCATCGCGCTGGCGCGGCAGGCGCGCAAACACGGCGTGCGCGTGCTCGCGCTGACCGATCACGCAGGCTCGCCGCTTGCGCAGGTCGCCGATCTGTCGCTGACGGTGCGCGCGGAACGCCGTCTCGCCGCCAATTGCGACACCGTCGTGCTCGCGGTGATCGAAGCCTTGTGCGATGCGGTCGCGCATCGCGCGAAGCGATCGGTCCGGTCGAGGCCGCGTCGGGACTCACCGAATTCGTGTTGCCGTGGCTGGCCGCGCCCGAGTTGTCGAAGGCCGCGCCCGTCACGGCAACACGTCGAAAAAGATCCACTCATACGGAGCCGCGTCGATCATGAACGTCATGCCGGTCATCGCCATCCACGGTGGCGCGGGGACCCTTCTCCGCCAAGCGATGAACACCGAAACTGAAGCGCGCTATCACGCCGCGCTCGACGAAATTCTGCGCGCGGGCCAAAAGGTGCTCGCGGACGGCGGCAGCGCGCTCGATGCCGTCACCGAAGCCGTGCGCTTGCTCGAAAACTGTCCGCTCTTCAACGCGGGGCACGGCGCGGTGTTCACGGCGGCGGGCACGCATGAACTCGATGCATCGATCATGGACGGCGCGACGCTCGAAGCAGGCGCGATCTGCTGCGTCACGCGCGTGAAGAATCCCGTGCTGGCCGCGCGCCGCGTGCTCGAGGTGAGCGAGCACGTCATGTTCACCGCCGATGGCGCGGAAGCCTTCGCACGCGCGCAAGGACTCGAATTCGTCGAGCCGTCGTACTTTCATACGGACGCGCGCTACGAGCAATGGCAGAAGGCGCGCGGCACCTCGAGCACGATGCTCGATCACGACGCGATGACGAAATTTTCCTTCAGCAACGACCCGATCGATCCGGATAAGAAGTTCGGCGCGGTCGCGCTCGATGCGCACGGCCATCTGGCGGCGGCGACATCGACGGGCGGCATGACCAACAAGCAGCCGGGCCGCGTCGGCGATGCACCGATGATCGGCGCGGGCTGCTACGCGAACGACGTGACCTGCGCGGTCTCGACGACCGGCACCGGCGAAATGTTCATGCGCATGCTCGCGGCCTACGATGTCTCCGCGCAGATGGAATATCTAGGCGTATCGCTCGACAAAGCCGCGCGCGATGTCGTAATGAACAAGCTGCCGCGCATCGCAGGACGCGGTGGCCTGATCGCCGTCGACGCGAAAGGCAACGTCGTGCTGCCGTTCAATACCGAAGGCATGTATCGCGGCCATGCACGCATGGGCGAAGCGCCCGTCACGGCGATCTATCGATGACGACATCTCTCATGAGCCTGCCCGAATTGCGCGTGATCGACGTGCGCAATCTGTTGGTGACGTTTCGCACGCGTTCGCGCGTGGTCGAAGCCGTGCGCGACATGTCGTTCGCGGTCGAACGCGGCGAGACGCTGGCGATCGTCGGCGAATCGGGATCGGGCAAGTCGGTGACGTCGCTCGCGCTGATGCGGCTGGTCGAGCACGGCGGTGGCGCGATCGCATCGGGCAGCATCGCGTTCAGACGACGCGGCGGGCAGGTGCTCGACCTCGCGCAAGCCTCGACCGCGACGATGCGCGGCGTGCGCGGCGCGGATATCGTGATGATCTTTCAAGAGCCGATGACCTCGCTCAATCCGGTGTTCACGGTGGGCGACCAGATTGCCGAAGCCATCGCGCTGCATCAGCATAAAAGCCGTTCGGAAGCGCGCCGCGAAGCGCTGCGTCTGCTCGATCTCGTGCGCATTCCCGAATCGAAGCGCGTGTTCGTGCGCTATCCGCATCAGCTGTCGGGCGGCATGCGTCAGCGCGTGATGATCGCGATGGCTCTGTCGTGCAAGCCCGCGCTCTTGATCGCCGACGAGCCGACGACCGCGCTCGACGTGACGATTCAGGCGCAAATCCTGCAACTGATCCGCGGCTTGCAGGACGAGATGAACATGGGCGTGATCTTCATCACGCACGACATGGGCGTGGTCGCGGAAGTGGCGGATCGCGTGCTGGTGATGTATCGCGGCGACAAGGTCGAGGAAGCGCCATCTGATACGCTGTTCAGTATGCCGAAGCATCCGTACACGAAAGCGCTGCTCGCCGCCGTGCCGACGCTCGGCGCGATGCGCGGCACCGATCGTCCCGCCAAATTTCCGATTCTCGAAGTCGAGCCGGCGGAAATCGCTCCCGACGATGCCACCGCGTTGCGGCCATCGGAAGCGGTCGAACGCGAGCGTCAGCCCGATGTCGATCACGCCAGCGAACCGATTCTGCGCGTGCGCGATCTGGTGACGCGTTTTCCCGTCAAGAGCGGACTGTTCGGCCGAACCACGGCATCAGTGCATGCGGTCGAGCGCGTTAGCTTCGAGTTGCGCAAAGGCGAAACGCTCGCGCTGGTCGGCGAATCGGGTTGCGGCAAATCGACGACGGGCCGTTCGCTGCTGCGGCTGGTGGAGAGCCAGAGCGGTTCCATCGAATTCGACGGACGCGATATCAGCAAGCTGCAAGGCCCGGCATTGCAGGCGCTCAGACGCAATATCCAGTTTATTTTTCAGGACCCGTTCGCCTCGCTCAATCCGCGTCTGACGGTCGGTTTCTCGGTGATGGAGCCGCTGCTCGTGCACGGCGTCGCGAGCGGCAAGGAAGCGCAGGCGCGCGTCGACTGGCTGCTCGACAAGGTCGGTCTGCCGCCCGAAGCGGCGCAGCGCTATCCGCACGAATTTTCCGGCGGTCAGCGTCAGCGCATCGCGATTGCGCGGGCGCTCGCGCTGAATCCGAAAGTCGTGATCGCCGATGAATCCGTGTCCGCGCTCGATGTGTCCGTGCGCGCGCAGATCGTCAATCTGATGCTCGATTTGCAGCGCGAACTCGGCGTCGCGTATCTGTTCATCTCGCATGACATGGCGGTTGTCGAGCGCGTGAGTCATCGCGTCGCGGTGATGTATCTCGGGCAGATCGTCGAGATCGGGCCGCGCGCGTCGGTGTTCGAAGCGCCGCGTCATCCGTACACGCGCAAACTGATGAGCGCGGTGCCCGTCGCCGATCCGGCGCGCCGTCACGCCAAACGCATGCTCGCCGCCGACGAAATTCCCAGCCCGATCCGCAAGCTGGGCGACGAGCCAGTGGTCGCGAAACTCGTCGCGGTAGGACCGGATCATTACGTCGCCGAGCATCACGTCGGCGGCGCGTATTGATAACATCAAGATCGATCACAACGTCAAAGCCAAGGAGTCCAACGATGCCGTCTTATCCAATGCGCTCGATGCTGGCCGCAAGCGCGTTCGCCGCACTGACCGCACTCACGCCCGCCGCCGCGTATGCAGAGACGACCGCCGTGATGGCCGTCGCCTCGACCTTCACGACGATGGACCCGTACGACGCCAACGACACGCTCTCGCAAGCGGTCGCGAAGTCCTTCTATCAAGGGCTGTTCGGCTTCGACAAGGACATGAAGATTCAGCCGGTGCTGGCGACGAGCTACGAAGCGAGCCCCGACGCCAAGGTCTACACGATCCACTTGCGCAAGGACGTGAAGTTCCACGACGGCACCGACTTCAACGCGGAAGCCGTGAAGGCCGTGTTCGATCGCGTCACCAATCCCGACAACAAGCTCAAGCGCTATAACCTCTTCAACAAGATCGAGAAGACCGAAGTGGTCGATCCTTACACGGTGAAGATCACGCTGAAGATTCCGTTCTCGGCGTTCATCAACGTGCTCGCGCATCCGTCGGCGGTGATGATCTCGCCGACAGCGCTCAAGAAGTACGGAAAGGACATCGCGTTTCATCCGGTCGGCACGGGCCCGTTCGAATTCGTCGAATGGAAGCAGACCGACGATCTGAAGGTGAAGAAGTTCGCGGGCTACTGGAAGAAGGGTTATCCGAAGATCGACATGATCGACTGGAAGCCCGTGGTCGACAACAACACGCGCGCCGCGCTGATGCAGACCGGCGAAGCGGATTTCGCGTTTCAGGTGCCGTTCGAACAGGCCGCGACGCTCAAGGCGAGCCCGAAGGTCGATCTGATCGCGGCGCCGTCGATCATCCAGCGCTACATCAGCATGAACATGATGCAGAAGCCCTTCGACAATCCGAAGGTGCGCGAGGCGATGAACTACGCCATCAACAAGGAAGCGCTGGTGAAGGTCGCGTTCGCCGGTTATGCGACGCCGGCCGAAGGCGTGGTGCCGCCGGGCGTCGATTACGCGACCAAGCTTGGGCCGTGGAAATACGATCCGGCGAAGGCGCGCGAACTGCTGAAGGAAGCGGGCTATCCGAACGGCTTCGAAACGACCTTGTGGTCCGGCTATAACTACACGACCGCGCAGAAGATCATCCAGTTCGTGCAGCAGCAGTTGTCGCAAGTGGGCGTGAAGGCGTCGGTCGAAGCGCTCGAGGCCGGGCAGCGCGTGCAGCGCGTGGAAAGCGCGCAGGATCCGAAAACCGCGCCGGTGCGGATGTTCTATATCGGCTGGTCGTCGTCGACGGGCGAGGCCGACTGGGCCATCTCGCCGCTGCTCGGCAGCGCATCGTTTCCGCCGAAGCTCTTCAACACCGCGTACTACAAGAACGGCAACGTCGACGACGATCTGCAAAAAGCGCTCGCGATGACCGATCGCAACGAGAAATCGAAGCTCTACGCCGATGCGCAAAAACGCATCTGGGACGACGCGCCGTGGATTTTCCTCGTCACCGAAATGGTCGTGTATGCGCGCAGCAAGCGCTTGTCGGGCGCGTACGTGATGCCTGACGGCTCGTTCAATTTCGACGATATCGCGATCAAGTAAGTTCGCTGCACATGGCCGGGCGCGCGCGTCCGGCCGATGAAGGAATCACGATGCTCAACTTTCTCGCCAGGCGTCTGCTCGGGCTGCTGCCGACGCTGTTCATCGTTGCGGTGCTGGTGTTTTTTTTCGTGCATCTGCTGCCGGGCGATCCCGCGCGTCTCGCGGCCGGTCCGGAAGCGGATCAGGCGACCGTCGCGCTGGTGCGCGCCGATCTGGGGCTCGACAAGCCGCTGCCGCAGCAACTGGTGAACTTCTTCGCCAAGGTCGTGCATTTCGATTTCGGCACGTCGACGCGCAGCAAGCGGCCCGTGTCGACGGAGATCGTCGAGCGCTTCATGCCGACGCTGTGGCTGACGCTGGCGAGCATGGTGTGGGCGGTGATCTTCGGCATGGCGATCGGCATCGTGTCGGCGGTGTGGCGCAATCGCTGGCCGGATCGGCTTGGCATGACGATCGCGGTCTCCGGCATTTCGTTTCCGGCCTTCGCGCTCGGCATGCTGCTGATGGAAATTTTCTCGGTGAAGCTCGGCTGGCTGCCCATCGTCGAGGACGGTACATGGAAAGGCTACGTGCTGCCGTCGATCACGCTCGGCGCGGCCGTCGCGGCGGTGATGGCGCGCTTCACGCGGGCATCGTTCGTGGAAGTGCTGGGCGAGGACTTCGTGCGCACCGCGCGCGCCAAGGGCGTGCACGAGCCGATGGTCATCGTCAAGCACTGCCTGCGCAACGCGATGATTCCCGTCGTCACGATGATGGGCCTGCAGTTCGGCTTTCTGCTCGGCGGCTCGATCGTGGTGGAGACGGTGTTCAACTGGCCGGGCCTCGGACGCCTGCTCGTCGATGCCGTCGAGATGCGCGACTATCCCGTGATTCAGGCCGAAGTGCTGCTGTTTTCGCTGGAGTTCATCGTGATCAATCTGATCGTCGACGTGCTGTATGCGGTCATCAATCCGACCATTCGATTCAAATAAGCGAGGACCGCGTGAGCACTACGACCGCAACGCCCGTCAAGACCGCGCAGGAGATTCGCACGCCGTGGAGCGAGTTCTGGCGCAAGTTCAGGCAGCAACATGTCGCGATGATCGCGGCGATGTTCGTGCTGCTGCTGATCGTCATCGCGATCATCGCGCCGTACATCGCGCCGTACGATCCGGAGAATTTCTTCGACTACGATGCGCTCAACGCCGGTCCGTCCGCCGCGCATTGGTTCGGCGTGGATTCGCTGGACCGCGACATTTTGAGCCGCATCCTCGTGGGCAGCCGCATATCGCTGACGGCGGGGTTGTTGTCGGTCGTCATCGGCGCGGTGATCGGCACGTTTTTCGGGCTGCTGGCGGGCTATTACGAAGGATGGTGGGATCGCATCGTCATGCGCATATCCGACGTTTTATTCGCGTTTCCGGGCATTCTGCTCGCCATCGGCGTGGTTGCGATTCTCGGCAACGGCATGGTCAACGTCGTGTGCGCGGTGGCGATCTTCAGCATTCCCGCTTTCGCGCGGCTGGTGCGCGGCAATACGCTCGCGCTCAAGCATCTGACTTATATCGAGGCGGCGCGCAGTATCGGCGCGTCGGACTGGACCATCATCGTGCGGCATATCCTGCCGGGGACGATTTCATCGGTCGTCGTGTACTTCACGATGCGGATCGGCACCTCGATCATCACAGCCGCGAGCCTGTCGTTCCTGGGTTTGGGCGCGCAGCCGCCGACGCCCGAATGGGGCGCGATGCTCAACGAAGCGCGCGCCGATATGGCGATGGCCCCGCACGTCGCGATCTTCCCGAGCCTGGCGATCTTCTTCACCGTGCTCGCGTTCAACCTGCTCGGCGACGGCCTGCGCGATGCGCTCGATCCGAAGCTCGACCGGCCATGAAACACATCGGTTTATTGAAAGCTGGACCGCGCGGCACGATCGCGGACGTGAAAGGCGTGACGGTCAGGCATTGCACGCTCGATGACGGCGACGTGCAGACCGGCGTTACCGTGATCCGTCCGCACGCGCACGACGTCTATCGCGCGAAAGTGCCGGCTGCCCGCGTGCGTGATCAACGGCTTCGGCAAGAGCATCGGACTCGTGCAGATCGATGAACTCGGCACGCTCGAAATGCCGATCGCGCTGACCAACACCTTCGGCGTCGGCACGGTCGCGACGGCGCAGATTCGCGCGGCCGTCGCGGCGAATCCGCAAATCGGACGCGATTGGCCGAGCGTCAATCCGCTGGTCTTCGAATGCAACGACGGCTATCTCAACGACATGCAGGCGTTTGCCGTCGAGCCCGCGCATTACGAGGCGGCGCTTGCGTCGTGTAGCGAAGGCTTCGCGCGCGGCGCGGTCGGCGCGGGACGCGGCATGTCTTGCTTCGAGCTGAAGGGCGGTATCGGTTCGGCATCGCGCGTGGCGGAAATCGACGACACGGCTTATACCGTCGGCACGCTCGTGCTGGCGAACTTCGGGCGCTTGCCGCAACTCACGATCGCGGGCGAGATGATCGGACGCGCGTTGCAGAACGCGCCGGCTGAGGACGCGAAACCGGAGCGAGGCTCGATCATCATGATCGTCGCGACCGATGCGCCGCTCGACGCGCGTCAACTTCGCCGTGTCGCGATGCGCGCGGCGGCCGGGTTCGTCGTATGGTCACGGCAGCGGCGATATCGCGCTGGCGTTTTCGACCGCGTACACTGTGCCGCACGATGCCGCGTTCGTCGCGATCCCGCCGCTCGTCGCCGATGCGCGGCTCGATCCGCTGTTTCACACCGCCGCCGATAGCGTCGAGCAGGCCATCGTCGATGCGCTGTTCAGCGCGGAAACGGTGACGGGGCGCAACGGGCATCGGCGGATCGCGCTCATCGAGGCTTTAGGAAAACGATCATGAAAGTGCTGATTTCGACCGATATCGAAGGCGTGGCGGGTGTGTTTCATCCCGAGCAGACGCGTCCCGGCAACGGCGAATACGAACAGGCGCGCCGCTGGATGACGCTCGAAGCCAACGCCGCCGCGCAAGGCGCATTCGACGGCGGCGCGACGCAAGTCTGGATCAACGATTCCCACGCCGGCTTTCGCAACCTGTTGCCCGATCTGCTCGATCCGCGCGCGTATCGTGCTCGGCAAACCGCGCATGCTCGGCATGATGGCCGGACTCGAAGCCGCGCCGGATGCCGTGTTCATGATCGGCTACCACGCGCGGGCGCAAAGCCGTGGCATTCTGGTGCACACGATCAACAGCGCGGCCTTCGCGCGCGTGATCCTCGATGGCGAGGAAACCGGCGAAGCGGGCCTGTACGGCGCGCTCGCGCAGGAACGCGGCGCGCGCGTGGCGCTCTTGACCGGCGACGACGTATTCGGCGCGGAAACGCTGCCCGCGTTTCCGGACGCGCGCTTTCTGTGCGTCAAAACGGCTTACGGTTATTCGAGCGGCGTGACGGAATCGCCCGCGGCGGCTTGCGAGGCGATTCGTCGCGCGGCCGTGCGAGAGTATCGAAGGTGCGTCGTCGAGCGGGAAACGGCGTGTGCCCGCGATTGCGCGTCGCTGCGAATTGCGCGTGCAGACCACGGCGTTTGCCGATCTTTTCTGTCAATGGCCGAGCCTGGAGCGAATCGATTCGGTGACCATAGCATTCGATGCGCCTGACATAGAACATGTCGTCCGCACGCTCAATTGCCTGTCGGCAATGTCTTTTATGTTGCGATGATTGCGTCAGCCGCGCGAAGTATCGTTAAAATAGAGCGCTTCGCGAGCTAGACTGGTTCATTTCTCTCGACTCGCGATGGCTTAATTCCTGGATACGGTTGCGCTATGTATTTGTCGATCATCGCCGTGGGCATCGGCGGCGGGCTGGGCTCGCTGCTCCGATGGGTGCTGGGCCTGCGCCTGAATGCGCTGTTCCCGAATCTGCCGCTCGGCACCTTTGCGGCTAATGTCATCGCCGGCTACATCATCGGCGTCGCGGTCGCGTTCTTCGCGCGTTTTCCCGATATTGCCGTGGAATGGCGGCTGTTCGTCATCACCGGACTGATGGGCGGACTGTCGACGTTTTCCACCTTCTCGGCGGAAGTCGTCGCGCATCTTCGGCAGAATCGGCTCGGCTGGGCGCTCGGCGAAATCGCCATTCATGTGGGCGCGTCGCTCGTCATGACCGCGCTCGGCATCGCGACCGTCGCGTGGCTGGCCTGAGTTTTTCGGCTGCCTGAACGCCATTCATCCTATTACCCGATTTCCGCGTTGCCCTTCGGGGTGACGCTCTCCCGCCGCGCGAGGCGCGGTTTGTTTTGTGCGCCGAGCATGCGCAACAGCTTGGGGGTGCAAGTTCCCTGTCCAGCCTGATGGGGCGAAGGCCTAGTGAAACGCAAGGGCGTCGTTGTGAGGCGGGGTCTGAAGGAAGCGTGTAGCAAAG
>NZ_LFJJ01000048.1 GCF_001189365.1 Candidatus Burkholderia verschuerenii
CGCTTCTTTAAGCGTATCAAGCATTTTCGTCGCGTCGCCACTCGATATGACAAACTCGCCCACAGCTACCTCACCTTTGTCTCCATCGTGTCTGCTCGGGCCGCTCTTAAATGTGAACAGGACCTAGGATCGGCCAAGCGGCTTTCTTTGGTCACGTTCTTTGCCGCCGCAAAGAAAGTGACCCCTCCGCCGGGGAGGCGGTTACTGAGCAAAAAAGCGCGATAAGAGAACCATCGCTAAGCGGAGCCGACTAGACCGTCGATACGCACCACTTACGATCACACATCAGTTACCAAACAAAAACACACCAAAACCTAAACCAAAAACCGCAGCAGCAAACCCGAAGAATAAACCCCAGCGACCGCCCCAAGAAAGTCCGCAAAAGCCCCAGGAGCATGCTCATCAGCAGAATCAGAAACCGTCCGAACAACGGCAAACCTCACGCCATGCTCAAAGCAAACCTGTGCAATCACCGCCCCTTCCATCTCCACAGCAAGCGCATCCGGCAATGCATCGCGCAACGCATGCACTGCTTCACGCGAGGCGATAAACCGATCCCCGCTGATGATCATCCCCCGCAGCACCCGAGGCCGCGCGACGCCAAACCGCGCCATCAGCGCATCGCCATCGCACGCGACGAACGCCTGCGCGGCAGCAAAAAGCGCATCGGAAAGCGCACGATCCGCATCGAAACGCGCCCGCCCGAGCAAGGGCACTTCATAGGGCGGAAACAGCGGCGACGCATCGAGATCATGCTGCAACAGAACATCGCCGATGATGATATCGCCGACGCGCACGTCCGCATGCACGCCACCCGCGACACCGGTGAACACGATCGCATCGACATCGAACTTGTGGATCAGCGCGCTGGCGGTGGCCGCCGCCGCGACCTTGCCGATGCGCGCCAACGTCACGACGACCGCCACACCCGCGACGCAGCCGACGTGATAATCCCGCGCGCCGAGCGCGACGGTCTCGACATCGCCCGATTCGCGCATGCGCGCGAGCAGATCGCTGAGCTCCTGCGGCAGCGCCGCCATGATGCCCAGACGCTTCATTCGACCGCCTGAAGCTTCGCCACCGACAACGCGAGCCACTTCTCGCCGTGACGCTTGAAGCGCACTTGCGCGCGCGCATCGCCGCCGGAGCCTTCGAGCGCGGTGACGGTGCCTTCGCCGAACTTCGTGTGGAACACCGCCTGCCCGACCTTGAAGCCCGTTTCAGCCGCGCGCTGCTGGTTGGCGAACGCCGGCAGCGCAGGCGCGGGCGCCGCCGTCTTGCCGTTTTCGAAGTACGTGCTGCCGCCTCGCTCCTGCCCCGGACGCGCGAACCAGTCGCGGCCCCAGCCGGCATTGTCCGAGCGGCCGCCCCAGCGCGCGCCGGGTTCCATCTTTGGCGTAAGCCATTTGAGCGCGCCTTCGGGCAGTTCGTCGAAGAATCGCGAACGGACGTTGTAGCGCGTCTGGCCGTGCAGCATGCGGCTTTGCGCAAACGAAATGTAGAGCCGCTCTTTCGCGCGCGTGATCGCCACGTACATCAGACGCCGCTCTTCTTCCAGACCGTCCGATTCCTGCGCGCTGTTCTCGTGCGGGAATAGACCTTCTTCCAGCCCGGTGATGAACACCGCCGTGAATTCCAGACCCTTCGCCGCGTGCACGGTCATCAGTTGCACGGCGTCCTGGCCGGCTTGCGCCTGATTGTCGCCGGCCTCCAGCGATGCATGCGACAGGAAGCCGGCGAGCGGCGTCATCGTGTCGGGATTCTGCGCGGGATCGGTGATGCCCGGCGCATCGAGCACTTCGACGTCGCCTTGCTCGCTCGCCACCGCGATTTCCGGCGCGGCGCTCGCGCCCGGGCGCAGCGGAATCGAACGCGCGGGCGTATCGAGCCCGTAGCCTTCTTCGCTGACGAAGGCCGTCGCCGCGTTCACCAGTTCCTGCAAGTTCTCCAGCCGGTCCTGACCTTCGCGTTCCGTCTCGTAGAAAGCCGCGAGACCGCTCGCGCGCACGACGTATTCGACCGTTTCCGGCAGGCTCATCTGCTGCGTTTCGGCGCGCATTTTGGCGACGAGCGTCGCGAACGCGCCGAGGCTCGATCCCGCCTTGCCCGTGACATACGGCACGGCGGCCGCCATCGAACAGTTATAGAGACGCGCCGCATCGGCGACTTGCTCGATGGAACGCGCACCGATGCCGCGCGTCGGGAAATTCACCACGCGCGCGAAGGCGGTGTCGTCGTTCGGATTGTCGATCAGACGCAGATACGCGAGCGCATGCTTCACTTCCTGACGCTCGAAGAATCGCAGACCGCCATACACGCGATACGGAATGCTCTCGTTCACCAGCGTATGCTCGATGGTCCGCGACTGCGCGTTACTCCGATACAGCACCGCGATCTCGCCGCGCGCCGCGCCCGTGTTGATCAGCGCCTTGATTTCCTCGACGATCCAGCCCGCTTCCTGTGAATCCGTTGCCGCTTCGTAGACGCGCACCTGTTCGCCGTGACCCGCGTCCGTGCGCAGATTTTTGCCGAGACGGCGCGAATTGTTCGCGATCAGGTAATTCGCGGCATCGAGAATATGGCCGTGCGAGCGATAGTTCTGCTCCAGCTTGATCAGATTGCGCACGCGGAACTCGCGCTCGAAATCGTGCATGTTGCCGACGTTCGCGCCACGGAAGGCGTAGATCGACTGATCGTCGTCGCCGACCGCGAAGATCGCGTTGTTCTCGCCCGCGAGCATTTTCAGCCACGCGTACTGCAGCTTGTTCGTGTCCTGAAACTCGTCGACGAGAATATTGCGGAAACGCGCCTGATAATGCGCGCGCAGCGGCGGGTTGTACGACAGCAGTTCGAAACAGCGCAGCAGCAGTTCCGGAAAATCGACGACGCCCTCGCGCTGGCATTGCTGATCATAGGCTTCGTAAAGCTCGATGAACTTGCGGTTGAAATCGTCGGTGGCGTCGACGTCTTTCGGACGCAGGCCCTGCTCTTTCGCGTTGTTGATGAAGTACTGGAGATTCTTCGCCGGGTACTTTTCGTCGTCGACGTTCAGGCCCTTCATCATACGCTTGATGGCGGAAAGCTGGTCCGACGTATCGAGAATCTGGAAGGTCTGCGGCAGACCGGCGTCGCGGTAATGCGCGCGCAGCATGCGGTTGCAGAGGCCGTGAAAGGTGCCGATCCACATGCCGCGCGTGTCGATCGGCATCATCGCGGACAGGCGCGAGAGCATTTCGCGCGCGGCCTTGTTCGTGAAGGTCACGGCGAGCACGGTCGGCGGCGACGCGAAACCCTGCTGGATCAGCCACGCGATACGCGTAATGAGCACGCGCGTCTTGCCGCTGCCCGCGCCCGCGAGAATCATCGCGGACTCGTCGGGCAGCGTTACGGCGGCAAGCTGTTCGGGATTCAGGTTGGCGAGCAAATCGGGCATGGGAACGTTGGAGACGGCGAAAAACGGCGCAAAGGCGGGCCGACCATTATAAGACCGCGCCGATGGCGTCGCCGGGCGGGTTCGGCCGTTTTCGTCCGATCAGGGCTATCGAACCTTATAATCAGGGATTAACCCGCATCTTTTCACGCATTTTTCGGCAGATTTCACAATGAGCGACAGTACGCTGGCGAAGAGCTTCGAGCCGCAGAACATCGAGTCCCACTGGGGTCCCGAATGGGAAAAACGCGGTTACGCCGCGCCCGTATTCAAGGACGGCGCGAAGAATTTCTCGATTCAACTGCCGCCGCCGAACGTCACCGGCACGCTGCACATGGGCCACGCGTTCAACCAGACCATCATGGATGGCCTGACGCGCTATCACCGCATGCTCGGCGAAAACACGCTGTGGGTGCCGGGCACCGACCACGCCGGTATCGCGACGCAGATCGTCGTCGAACGTCAACTGGATGCCAAGGGCATTTCGCGTCACGACCTCGGCCGCGAGGAATTCCTGAAGCGCGTGTGGGAATGGAAGCAGCATTCCGGCTCGACCATCACGAATCAGGTGCGCCGTCTGGGCGCGTCGATCGACTGGTCGCGCGAGTACTTCACGATGGACGACAAGATGTCCGCCGCCGTGCGCGATGTCTTCGTCACGCTCTATAAACAAGGGCTGATCTATCGCGGCAAGCGCCTCGTGAACTGGGATCCGGTGCTCGGCACCGCCGTGTCCGATCTCGAAGTGGTGAGCGAGGAAGAAGACGGCAGCCTGTGGCACATCAAGTATCCGCTGCCGGACGGCTCCGGGCATCTGACCGTTGCAACGACGCGTCCGGAAACCATGCTCGGCGATACTGCCGTGATGGTGCATCCGGAAGACGAGCGCTATGCTCATCTGATCGGCAAGACGGTCACGCTGCCGCTGTGCGACCGCGAGATTCCCGTCATCGCCGATGAATACGTCGACCGCGAATTCGGCACGGGCGTCGTCAAGGTCACGCCCGCGCACGATTTCAACGACTACGCGGTCGGCCAGCGCCACAAGCTGCCGATGATCGAAATCCTCACGCTCGACGCGAAGATCAACGACAACGCGCCCGAGAAATATCGCGGCATGGATCGCTTCGACGCGCGCAAGGCCGTGGTCAAGGATCTGGAAGCGCTCGGCCTGCTCGAATCCATCAAGCCGCACAAGCTGATGGTGCCGCGCGGCGATCGCACGAATGTCGTGATCGAGCCGATGCTGACCGATCAATGGTTCGTCGCAATAAGCAAGGCCGCACCGGAGGGCACGTTCAATCCTGGCAAGTCGATCACCGAAACCTCGCTCGACGTGGTGCGCAGCGGCCAGATCAAGTTCGTGCCGGAAAACTGGACGACGACGTATTACCAGTGGCTCGAAAACATCCAGGACTGGTGCATTTCGCGTCAGTTGTGGTGGGGTCATCAGATTCCCGCGTGGTATGGCGAGAACGGCGAAATCTTCGTCGCCAAGACGGAAGACGAAGCCCGCGCCGAGGCGGACGCGCAAGGCTACAAGGGCGCGCTGAAGCGCGACGAAGACGTGCTCGACACGTGGTTCTCGTCGGCGCTGGTGCCCTTCTCGTCGCTCGGCTGGCCGAACGAAACGCCCGAACTGAAGGCGTTCCTGCCTTCGACCGTGCTGGTGACGGGCTTCGACATCATCTTCTTCTGGGTCGCGCGCATGGTCATGATGACCACGCATTTCACTGGCCGCGTGCCGTTCGATACGGTCTACGTCCACGGTCTCGTGCGCGATGCCGAAGGCCAGAAGATGTCGAAGAGCAAGGGCAACACGCTCGACCCGATCGATATCGTCGATGGCATCGATCTCGAATCGCTCGTCGCCAAGCGCACGACCGGCCTCATGAACCCGAAGGCCGCCGCGCAGATCGAGAAGAAAACCCGCAAGGAGTTTCCGGAAGGCATCCCTTCGTTCGGCATCGATGCGCTGCGCTTCACGATGGCATCGATGGCGACGCTCGGTCGCAACGTGAATTTTGATCTGGCACGCTGCGAGGGATATCGCAACTTCTGCAACAAGCTCTGGAACGCCACGCGTTTCGTGCTGATGAACTGCGAAGGCCACGATTGCGGCTTCGCGAATCCCGGCGCGTGCAAGCCGGGCGATTGCGGCCCGGGCGGCCACACGGACTTCTCGCAGGCGGATCGCTGGATCGTGTCGCTGCTGCAGCGCGTGGAAACGGAAGTCGAAAAGGGCTTTGCAGATTACCGCTTCGACAATGTCGCGAGCGCGCTTTACAAGTTCGTCTGGGACGAGTATTGCGATTGGTATCTCGAACTCGCCAAGGTGCAGATTCAGACCGGCACGCCGGAACAGCAGACCGGCACGCGCCGCACGCTGCTGCGCGTGCTGGAAACCGTGCTGCGGCTCGCGCATCCGATCATTCCGTTCATCACGGAAGCGCTCTGGCAGAAGGTCGCGCCGCTCACCGACACGTACCCGTCGGGCGCCGCAGAAGGCGAAGTGTCGATCATGACGCAGCCTTATCCGCGCGCCGAGCAGAAAAAGATCGACGATTCGTCTGAACAGTGGGCCGCCGAACTGAAAGTCATTGTCGATGCATGTCGTAATCTGCGTGGCGAGATGAACCTCTCGCCCGCGGTGAAAGTGCCGCTGCTCGCACACGGCGATGCCGCGCGTCTGGCATCGTTCGCGCCCTATGTCGCAGCGTTGGCGCGTCTGTCGGAGGTGAAGGTCATCGACGACGAGGCCGCGCTCGATGCCGAGGCGCAAGGCGCGCCGGTCGCGATCGTCGGCGGCAGCAAGCTGGTGCTGAAAGTGGAGATCGACGTAGCGGCCGAGCGCGAGCGTTTGAGCAAGGAAGTGGATCGACTGACCACGGAAATCGCCAAATGTAACGCAAAGCTGCAAAACGAAAGCTTTGTTTCAAAAGCGCCGGTGGCTGTCGTTGAACAGGAGCGTAAAAGGCTGGCAGAATACGAAACCACTATCGAGAAGCTTCAGGCGCAAATATTGCGGCTGCCTGCTTGATTTGGGGTTCGATACGCTTTGCGTCTTGCGTGTTAGTGCGAACAGGCTGCATCGCTTCACCCCGTTGTTCTGAATGACTAAGAGGATCAGGGTTATCACATGCTAAAAGTTACTAAAGCGGTATTCCCGGTTGCCGGTCTGGGCACGCGGTTTCTTCCCGCGACCAAGGCCAGCCCGAAGGAAATGCTGCCGGTCGTGGACAAGCCGCTGATTCAATACGCGGTCGAGGAAGCGATGGCGGCCGGCATCACCGAAATGATCTTCGTGACGGGGCGTTCCAAGCGCGCCATCGAAGATCACTTCGACAAGTCCTACGAGATCGAAGCCGAACTCGAGGCGCGCGGCAAGGACAAGCTGCTCGAACTCGTGCGCAGCATCAAGCCGAGCCATGTGGATTGCTTCTACGTGCGTCAGGCCGAAGCGCTCGGTCTCGGCCACGCCGTGCTGTGCGCGGAAAAGCTGGTGGGCGACAACCCCTTCGCCGTGATCCTCGCAGACGACTTGTTGTACGGCAAGCCGCCCGTCATGTCGCAGATGATCGAAGTCTTCGACCACTATCACTCGTCGGTGATCGGCGTGGAAGAGATTCCGCCGGAAGATTCGAAGTCGTACGGCATCATCGACGGCAAGGAATGGGAAGACAACATTTTCAAGCTGTCGGGTATGGTCGAAAAGCCGGAACCGGCGGTCGCGCCGTCGAATCTGGGCGTGGTCGGCCGTTACATGCTGAAGCCGCGCATTTTCGATCACATCCGTTCGTTGAAGCCGGGCGCCGGCGGCGAACTGCAACTGACGGACGCGATTCAATCGCTGCTGTCGGATGAGCAAGTGCTCGCGTACAAGTACCACGGCACGCGTTTCGATTGCGGCAGCAAGCTCGGCTACCTGAAGGCGACGGTGGAATTCGCGCTGCGTCACCCGGAAGTCAAGGGCGAGTTCGAAGAGTATCTGCGCACGCGTTCGCCGATTCTCGAAGGCTGAAGCTGTTCGTTTCCGCTTGCGGATAAAAAAACCCCGTCACGACGATATGATGGGGTTTTGTTTTTTGCGCTCCGGCGTTTAGCGGCGACGCATCAGGAACGTAAAAATCTTGTCCTGCGTCGTCACTTCCACGATCTCGTTGCCGGTCTGCTTGGCGAACGCGGCGAAATCGCGCTGCGAGCCGGGATCGGTCGCCAGCACCTTCAGGATCTGGCCGCTCGTCATATCGGCCAGCGCCTTCTTCGCCCGCAGAATCGGCAGCGGACAGTTGAGCCCGCGCGCATCGACTTCCTTGTGAACTTCCATTGCGATCGACCTTCCCTTTGCGTGTTTTTAGACGCGGTGTGAAGGGGTGATTTTATCGCACTGGGGGGAAGTCTACCGATGCCGATGTTGCTTCGCGCGTTCCATTCAAACGATCCTAGTTGGGAGTTTTCGTGTTCAGGAATCGGCGCAATGTCGATAAATTGCGGAGAAAAGTCATTCTCACTTGTGTATAAAATTTTGTATAATGAACGACGAAAAGGACATTCGCTGGGTCGGCTCTTCTTACCACGACATTCTGGAGTTTCCTCCCACCACGCGGCGAGAAGCGGGCTTTCAGTTGGGTCGACTTCAAGTCGGGCTCGATCCTGAAGACTGGAAGCCGTTCGATGATGTAGGCGCCGGCGTGCGCAAAATTCGTTTGCGCGACGCCAGCGGCATATTCCGCGTGATGTATGTGGCGAAATTAGAGGAAGCGATTTACGTCCTCCATTGCTTCCAGAAGAAAACGCAGACGACATCAAAACAGGACAAGGAAATCGCTACCCTCCGCTATCGCGCGATAGCACACGAGAGAAGGATGCAACCATGAGCAAAGTCGACACGCAGGTCCGGCATGTGACGAAGCGCGGCGCGAACCTCTTCGCCGAACTGGGCTTCGCACCAGACGAAGCAAGGCAGTATCAGAAGGAATCGGAGGCTTTGATCGGCCAGACGCTTGTGCTAAAAGAGCAGTTGATGGAGGAGCTGGCTTCGTGGATCGAGGCGCATCAGCTCAAGCAGGCGGAAGCGGCGGAGATATTGCACGTCACGCGTCCGCGCGTCTCCGACGTCGTGAACAAGAAGACCAGCAAGTTCACGATCAATACGCTCGTCGAAATGCTGGCTCGCGTCGGCAAACCGGTCCGGATGGTCGTCGGTTGAAACGCGGCCCGCATAACCTTGTGGGCCGTCGTAGCACGCTTTAAAACTCTACCGCCTTCCCACTCTCATACGCCTGTCGCATCGCGATGCCGATACGCGTCCGCGTCGCCTCGCGCGCGTCCGCCAGCGTCAGCCCGATCGGCTTCCCATCCTTGAGCGATGCGACAAACGCCTGCGCCTCGCGCAAAAACGCGTCCTCGAAACGCTCGAAGAAGGTCGGCGTGCACGCGTTGCGCATGCCATGCGCATCCGCGATCTCGACGCGATTCGCGCGCGGATTGCGTCCCACCGACAGCGCGCCCGCCGTGCCGATCACTTCCGTCTGCGTGTCGTGACCGTGCGCCATTGTGCGCGATGCATAGAACACCGCGAGCTTGCCGCCTTCGAACTCGACGACGCCCACGCCGTTGTCGATGTCGTTGCACTCGCGCAAGCCTTCGTGAATCGCGATCGTGCCGCTCGCATAGACGCGCTTCGGTTGCGGATTGCCGAGCAGCCAGCGCGCAAAATCGATATCGTGCACGCTGCAATCCAGGAACAGCCCGCCCGACGTCGGCGCGAATCGCACGAAGAAGCCGTCCGGATCATTCTTATCACAGGTTTGCGAGCGCACCATGAACGGCCGGCCGATCGCGTTCGTTTCGATACGCTCGAACGCATCGCGATAGCTCGCGTCGAAGCGTCGCACGAAGCCGATCATCACTTGCAGATGCGGATGACGCGCATGCTCTTCGAGCACGGCATCGCATTCGGCGAGATCGAGCGACAGCGGCTTCTCGCAGAACACATGCTTGCCCGCGCGCAATGCCGGGTGATCTGCGTCGCGTGCAGCGATATAGGCGTGACGAGCCAAACCGCATCGATCGACGAATCAGTTAGGAATTCTTCATAATTTGCATAGAGCGTCAACTCGGGCAAAGTCGACTGCGCCCAGTCGCGCTCCTCTTTCACGGGACTGCACGCCGCGACAAGTTGCGCGCCCGGCACGTGCCACGCGAGATTTTCCGCGTGACGCCGCCCGAGCCGTCCCAATCCGACGATACCGAAGCGCACCGCGTTCATGCGTTCTCTCCGAGCTTCACGATGCGCTTCTCGTTCCACGATCTGGTCGCGGCATCGGCGAGTTCGAGCGCCTTGAGGCCATCGGCGACGGTCGTGCGTACCGGCTTGCCGGTGTTGACCACATCGAAGAAGTGGGCGATTTCCAGCGCATACGCCGCGCGATAGCGTTCGAGGAAAAACGCCTCGGGCACGTCGTTCGATACGGCCGTCTTCGAATACGCGGTCACTTCGGTCGGCCGCACATTGCCCGCCTGCAGCATGCCGAGACTGCCGAGCAGTTCGAAACGCTGATCGTAGCCATACGCCGCGCGTCGCGACGTGTTGATCTGGCAGAGACGTCCGCGCTTGGTGCGGATCGTGACGGCGGTCGAATCGATATCGCCTGCATCGGCGATCGCGGGATCGCTCAAACAGCTTCCTGTGGCGTGCAGCGTGTCGGCTTCGTCGTCGAGAATCCAGCGGAAGATATCGAAGTCGTGGATCAGCATGTCCTTGAAAATGCCGCCCGAATGCTTGATGTACTCGACCGGCGGCGCGCCCGGATCGCGGCTCGTGACGATCAGCATTTCCGGCTCGCCGATCTCGCCCGCCTCGATGCGCGCCTTCAGCGCCGAGAACGTCGGATCGAAGCGCCGCTGAAAGCCGATCATGCAGACCACGCCCGCCTGCTTCACCGCGTCCGCGCAGGCGCGCGCGATCGAGCGTGAGATCGACAGGCTTCTCGCAGAACACATGCTTCTTCTGCGCCGCCGATGCCAGGATCAGGTCCGCATGCGTGTCCGTGCTGAAACACACGACCGTCGCGCCAACCGATGCATCGCCCATCGCGCCATCGACGTCGGCCATTTGCGCGCCGTACAGCGAAGCCAGCGCGGATGCCGCCTCGCGATTCACATCGACCACGTATTTGAGCCGCACGCCCGGCTGCCGCGCCAGATTCGCCGCATGGATCTTGCCGATGCGCCCCGCTCCGAAAACTGCCACATCAATCGTCATAGCCACCTGTCTCCTTGGATTCTTCGACGTTCAACTCAAGCCGGTACGCGAGCGCGATAAACAACGCCTGGCACAGGCAGATGGTGCTCGTGAGCGAACGGAACGCGAACGCGCTCCCTTCCTTCTTCACGAACAGACTGGCGCTCGCGTGTCGCGCGAGCGGCGAAAGCTGCGAATCGGTGATGACGAGCGTCTTGGCGCCATGATGCTGCGCCGCCCGCACGCAATACTGCGTCTCCTTGCCGTACGGCGCGAAGCTGATCGCGATGACGACATCGCCCTTCTTCACGCTGCGCACCTGCTCGCGGAACATGCCGCCGATGCCGGAAATCAGATGCACGCGCTTCTTCGTATGCTGCAAGGCATAGACGATGTAGCTCGCCACCGCGAACGAACGGCGCACGCCGATCACATAGATGTTTTCTGCCTGGCTGAGCATGTCGACGGCCATGTCGAACTGCTCGTCGTCGAGACCGTCTTCGAGTTCGTCGAGACCGGTGCGGCTCGCGGCGATGAACTCGCGCGCAACCGACACGCCCGACACCTCGCCCGCCTTATCGTCGATCAATTTGCGGATGCGCTGCTGATACGTCTGCTGCGAACCGCTCGCGCCGGTGTACGCCTGCCTGAAGACGGCCTGCAAGTCCGAGAAGCCCGAGAAGCCGAAACGCTGCGCGAAGCGCACCACCGCCGACGGATGCACGCCGCACGCGGTCGCGATATCGCTGGTGCGGTCCATCATCACGCTCGGGCGATGCTGCTCGATATACGTCGCCACGCTTTTCAGCTGGCGCGGCAGCGAATCGTAGGCCTCGGTGATGCGCTGCATGAGTTCGTCGACGCTTTGCACGTCGGTGCTGGTGTCATCCATGTTCGAGCCTTGAGTCGGAGCGTTCCAGTGCGAACGCCGTGGAACCGATTATAGGAACGTCGAAGGCAAATTGGAATGTATTTTCCATTTGTCGCACGCATAAAATTTCTATTGCAGACCTCTAGAATCTGGCCTACTCTTGGTCCTGAGTCGAGCGAAGAGACGCACCGGCTCACGAAAACATCACACCAAACAACAAACCGAGATAGGTGGAGACAATGACCATTTGCAACGGTCGGGCCGCGCTGCGCGCGCTGGTGGCTGCTGCTGCGTTGTGCAGCGCGGCGATGATGGCGGCGAGTCCCGCACAGGCGGCGCCCGACGCGAAATTCGTGCTGATCAGCCACGCTCCGGACTCGGATTCCTGGTGGAACGTCATCAAGAATGCGATCAAGCAGGCGGACGAAGACTTCAACGTGCAGACCGATTACCGCAATCCGCCGAACGGCGATATCGCGGATATGTCGCGTCTGATCGAGCAGGCCGCCGCACGTAACTACGACGGCGTAATCACCACCATCGCCGATTTCGACGTGCTGAAAAGCTCCATCGGCAAAGTTACCGCGAAGAAGATTCCGCTCGTGACGATCAATTCCGGCACCGAGGAGCAGAGCGCGCAATTGGGCGCGATCATGCATATCGGCCAGCCGGAATATGTCGCGGGCAACGAAGCCGGCAAAAAGGCGAAGGCCGCGGGCATCAAGACGTTTCTGTGCGTGAATCACATCGCGACCAACACGGTATCATTCGATCGCTGCAAGGGCTTCGCGGATGCGCTCGGCATCGACTACAAGGCATCGACGATCGATTCCGGTCAGGACCCGACGGAGATTCAATCGAAGGTGTCCGCTTATCTGCGCAATCATCCCGATACGCAATCGATCCTGACGCTTGGCCCCGTGCCCGCCGCCGCGACGCTCAAGGCCGTCACGCAAATGGGCCTGCAAAACAAGATCTATTTCGTGACCTTCGACTTCTCGGATGAAATCGCCAAGGCGATCAAGGACGGCACGATCAAGTTCGCGATCGATCAGCAACCGTACTTGCAAGGCTATATCCCGGTCGCGGTGCTCGCGATCGCCAAGAAGGAACACACCACCGATCCGGCGAAAATCCGCGCGGCGCTCGAAGCGAATCCGAAGTTCAAGGCACGCCTCGACACGTACGGACTCGCGCCGTCGTACGGACCGAAGAACATCCGTTCGGGTCCGGGTTTCATCACCAAAGACAATCTCGACAAGGTCGTGAAATACGCGGGTCAGTATCGCTGATCGCGTGACCTTCTTCGGGCGGCGATCTTAGCGCCGCCCGCTTTTATCAAGCTTAGAACGTCGCCTGGCTGCGTCCCTTCGCGGACGCGGCGGGGACGCGCACATCGGTACTGCATCGACATATTCAGTCTCAAGGAGCCATCATGGGCGTAGCCGGCAAGCATTACCCTCCTCACGCGAACCCTCAGCAAGACAGCGCTGAAGTAACGGACAAGGTGAAGCCTTCCGACGAACGCGTCCGTCAGACTTCGTGGTTCGGCCATCTGCTGAATCGCCCGGAATTCGCGGCGATTTCCGGCACCGTGCTCGTGTTTCTGGTGTTCGGCTTCAGCGCCGGATCGTCGGGCATGTTCAATCTCGACGGCGTGATGAACTGGTCGCAAGTAGCCGCGTATCTCGGCATTCTCGCGGTCGGCGCGTGTCTGTTGATGATCGCGGGCGAGTTCGATCTCTCCATCGGTTCGATGATCGGCTTCGCGGGCATGATGGTCGCGCTGCCTTCGGTATATTTCCACTGGCCGATCTGGGCCGCGATCATTTTCGCCTTCGTCTGCTCGATGCTGCTCGGCGCATTGAACGGCTATCTCGTGATGCGCACGCGTCTGCCGTCCTTCATCGTGACGCTCGCGTTCCTGTTTATCCTGCGCGGCTTGACGCTCGCGCTGTCGATCATGTTCGCGGATCGCACCATCATTTCCGGCGTCGGCGATCTCGCGCAGGCCGATCCCGTATCCAACGCGCTGTTTCATGGCGTCGCGTTTCATGGTCTCTTCACGACGCTCGCGCATATGGGCATCGGCAAGTTGCTCGATAGCGGCGAACCGCTCGTGCCGGGCATTCCGAAGGTCATCATCTGGTGGCTCGCGATGGCCGCGGTCTGCGCCTTCGTGCTCGCCAAGACGCGCTACGGCAATTGGATTCTCGCTGTCGGCGGCGATGCGAATGTGGCCAAAAACGTCGGCGTGCCGGTCAAGCGCGTGAAGATCTCGCTGTTCGTGCTGACCGCATTCTGTTCGTGCCTGTTCGCGGTGCTGCAAGTATGCGATATCGGTTCGGCGGCGGCGGATCGCGGCTTGCAGAAGGAATTCGAAGCGATCATCGCGGCGGTCATCGGCGGCACCTTATTGACGGGCGGTTACGGTTCGGTCGTCGGCGCATGCTTCGGAGCACTGATCTTCGGAGTCATGCAGATCAGCATCACTTATACGAACGTCAGCTCGGACTAGTTCCGCGTGTTCCTCGGCGTGATGCTTCTGATCGCCGTGCTGTTCAACCACTACGTGCGCCGTCGCGTTTCGCAGGCTCAATAAGGGGAGATTCGACATGAACGACGACAACATCCTCGCGCTGGAAAACGTCAGCAAATATTTCGGCAAGGTGATCGCGCTGAACGGCGTCACCTTGCGGCTCAAACGCGGCGAAGTGCATTGCCTGCTCGGCGATAACGGCGTGGGCAAGTCCACGCTGATCAAGACGCTGGCGGGCATGCATCAACCGTCCGATGGCGAATATCTCGTCGACGGCAAGCCGGTGCATTTCGATTCGCCGAAAGAAGCGCTCGATATGGGCATCGCGACCGTGTATCAGGATCTCGCGCTGGTGCCGCTGCTGTCCGTCGCGCGCAATTTCTTCATGGGACGCGAGCCGCAAAAAAAACGCTTCGGCTTCACGGTGATGGACCTCGATCTCGCCGCCGAAACCTCGCGCGCCAAGCTCGCGGAAATGGGCATCAACGTGCGCGACGCGCATCAGCCGATCGGCACGATGTCCGGCGGCGAGAAGCAATGTCTCGCGATCGCGCGCGCGATTCACTTCGGCGCACGCGTGCTGATTCTCGACGAACCGACCGCCGCGCTCGGCGTGAAGCAATCCTTCAATGTGCTTAAACTGATTCACAAGGCGCGCGAAAAAGGCATCTCGGTGATCTTCATCACGCACAACGTGCATCACGCGTACCCGATCG
This sequence comes from Candidatus Burkholderia verschuerenii, assembly GCF_001189365.1. Classification (GTDB taxonomy): domain Bacteria; phylum Pseudomonadota; class Gammaproteobacteria; order Burkholderiales; family Burkholderiaceae; genus Caballeronia; species Caballeronia verschuerenii. The sequence goes on from NZ_LFJJ01000048.1 coordinate 14,803, forward strand.
GCAATTCCTTCACGCTGCTCAATCGCGGCCGCTCGATGGGCACGTACACGAAAGACACCATCAGCAAGAACGAAGTGCTCGACATGATGGCGGGCGGCGCCGAAATGCAGCAGATGATGAGCGAACTCGAAGGCGCGACGATCTGAGGACACGATGACCATGCCAATGCAAACCCCTTCCCGCTTCGCGCCGAATCGCGCGCGCGATATCATGTGCCTCGGGCGACTCGCGGTCGATCTCTACGCGCAGCAGGTCGGCGCGCGACTCGAGGATGTCTCGACGTTTTCGAAGTATCTCGGTGGCTCGTCGGCGAACATCGCGTTCGGCTACGCGCGGCTCGGTCTCAAGTCGTCGATGCTCGCGCGCGTCGGCAACGATCATATGGGACGCTTTCTGATCGAAACGCTGGAACGCGAAGGCTGCGACGTGAGCCATGTGCGCGTGGATCACGAACGCCTGACCGCGCTCGTGCTGCTCGGCCTCGAAGACCGCGATACGTTTCCGCTCGTGTTCTATCGCGAGAACTGCGCGGATATGGCCGTCGACGAAGCCGATTTCGATGAGGCGTATATCGCGTCGTCGAAGGCGCTGCTGATTACGGGCACGCACTTCTCGACCGAGCAGGTGCATCGCACGGGCCGTCGTGCGCTGGAATATGCGCGACGCAACAACGTGCGCACGATTCTCGATATCGACTATCGTCCGGTGTTGTGGGGACTCACCGGCAAAGCGGACGGCGAGACGCGCTTCATCGCCAATGAAAGCGTCACCGGACACTTGCAACGCATTCTGCCGCTGATGGATCTCGTCATCGGCACGGAAGAAGAGTTTCGTATCGCGGGCGGCAAGGATCGTCTGATCGATGCGCTGTCGATGGTGCGCAAGGTCACCAGCGCGACGCTGGTCGTCAAGCGCGGGCCGCTCGGCTGCTCGATCGTCGAAGGCGCGGTGCCCGCTTCGATCGACGATGCGCCCGTGCAGGTCGAAGTGCTGAACGTGCTCGGCGCAGGCGATGCCTTCGCGTCCGGCTTTCTCTCGGGATGGCTGCGCGACGAACCGCTCGAAGCTTGCGCGCGTTCGGCCAACGCGAGCGGTGCGCTGGTGGTCTCGCGTCACGGTTGCGCGCCCGCGATGCCCACGCCCGCCGAACTCGACTACTTCCTCGGCGAAGCAAAGAAAGATCCCGACCGTATGCGCCGTCCCGACAAGGACGCGACGCTCGCGCGGCTGCATCGCGTGAGCCCGAACCGCAAGCAGTGGGACGAAGTGCTCGGCTTCGCATTCGATCATCGTCCGCAATTTTTCGAACTCGCGCAGCAAACCGGCGCGAGCGAAGCGCGTATTTCAAAGCTCAAGCAACTGTTCGTCGATGCCGTCGCGCAGACCGAAAAGGAACTCGGATTGCAAGAACGAATCGGAGTCCTGATCGATGGACGATACGGACAGGATGCGCTGAACGCGGCAACGGGACGCGGCTGGTGGATCGGCCGTCCGGTGGAGTTGCCCGGCTCGCTGCCGCTCGTCTTCGATCAGGGCCGCTAGATCGGCACCACGCTGACGGACTGGCCGCGCGAACAGGTCGTGAAATGTCTGGTGCAGTATCACCCGGATCATCCGCACGAACTGCGCATTGAACAGGAAGCGCAGATTCGCGCGCTTTACGATGCGTGTCAGGCGAGCGGCCACGAACTGCTGCTGGAGATCATCGTGCCGAAGAACGGGCCGCCGACGACACGGTGTATCGCGCGTTGAAGCGGCTGTATAACCTCGGCATCTATCCGGAATGGTGGAAGCTCGAACCGATGAGCGCGAAGCAATGGCAAGCGGTCGACGCGCTGATCGCCGAACGCGATGCGTATTGTCGCGGCGTCGTGCTGCTCGGCTTGTCGGCGGCGGTCGATCAACTGCGCGAAGGCTTCAAGGCAGCGGCGACATCGACGACATGCAAGGGCTTCACAGTCGGACGCACCATCTTTCATGAACCGAGTCATGCGTGGCTCGCGGGCGAAATCGACGACGATGCGTTGATCGCGCGCGTGCGCCGCACCTTCGAAACGCTCATCGGCGCATGACGCGACGCGCGTTCGTCGCATCGCGTCGTACAGGAGCAGGCCGCATGAATCAGCGTGCAACTCACACGGAGACGAACGTGAACGCGACCCTTCGTCTGACCGCCGCGCAGGCCGTCGTGCGTTATCTCGCGGCGCAGCGCACCGCGCACGGCGAGCCCTTGTTTGGCGGCGTTTTCGCGATTTTCGGGCACGGCAACGTGGCGGGTATCGGCGAGGCGCTGTATCGGCATCGCGAGGAATTTCCGACGTATCGCGCGCATAACGAGCAGGCGATGGCGCATAGCGCGATCGCGTTCGCCAAGGCGAATATGCGACGGCGCATGATGGCCGTGACGACGTCGATCGGGCCAGGCGCGACCAACCTCGTGACCGCTGCGGCGTTGGCGCATGTGAATCGCTTGCCGGTGTTGTTGCTGCCAGGCGATATCTTCGTGTCGCGCGCGCCCGATCCGGTGCTTCAGCAAGTCGAAGATGCGCACGATGGCGGCGCATCCGCGAACGATGCGTTGAAAGCCGTCTCACGATACTTCGATCGCATCGTGCATCCGGCGCAATTGCTGAGCGCCCTGCCGCGCGCGATCCGCATTCTCACCGATGCCGCGCAATGCGGCCCGGTCACGCTAGCCTTGCCGCAAGACGTGCAGGCGATGGCCTACGACTACCCCGCTTCGTTCTTCGAGCCGCGCGTCGTCGAGTTTCATTCGCCTGCGCCAATTGCGCACGAAATCGAACGCGCGGCCGCGACGCTGCGCGAATCGCGCGAACCGATGATCATCTCCGGCGGCGGCGTGCTCTACGGCCTCGCTGCCGATGCTTTGCACGCGTTCGCGCACAAGCACGGCATTCCGGTCGCGGAAACGCAGGCTGGCAAAGGCGCGTTGCAATGGGACGATGCGTTGAACGTCGGCGGCATCGGCGTGACGGGCGGATCGTCGGCGAACGAACTGGCGCAAGCGAGCAATTGCGTGCTCGCCATCGGCACGCGCTTGCAGGACTTCACGACCGGCTCGAACTCGTTGTTCGCGCAGGCGCGCATCGTCGCCATCAACGCCAATCCGTTCGATGCGTTGAAGCGCAATGCGCTCGCCGTGCAGGCCGATGCGGCGCTCGCGCTCGATGCCTTGTCGCAAGCGCTGGGCGAGTGGAAAGCGTCGCCGCAATGGACCACGCGCGCGCATCATCTCGCGAACGACTGGCGCGATACCGTCGCGCACGTGACGAACACGCCCGTCGCCGATGGTCTGTTGCCGCGCGAAGCCGATGTGATCGGTGCGGTGCAGCGCTCGGATGCGAATTCGGCGTCGAACGATATCGTCGTCTGCGCGGCCGGCACGCTGCCCGCCGATCTGCAGAAACTCTGGCGCACCAGCGCGCCGGGCGGCTATCACGTCGAATACGGTTATTCGTGCATGGGCTACGAGATCGCAGGCGCGCTGGGCGCAAAGCTCGCGCATCCGCAGAAGGAAGTCATCGTGATCGTCGGCGACGGCAGCTATCTGATGATGAACAGCGAGCTCGCCACATCCGTGATGCTCGGCGCGAAGATCATCGTCGTGTTGCTCGACAATCGCGGCTTCGGCTGCATCAACCGCTTGCAGCAGGCGTGCGGCGGCGCGCCGTTCAACAATCTCATCGCCGATAGCAAGCAAGGCCCGCTTGGCGCACCCAATATCGACTTCGCGATGCACGCAAAAGCGATGGGCGCCTTGTCGGAGCATGTCGCGAACATCGGCGAACTCGAAGCGGCGATGAAGCGCGCCCGCGCCGCCGATCGCAGCTATCTGATTTCGATCGACACCGATCCGGCGCGCCCCACCGAGGAAGGCGGCTGGTGGTGGGAAGTCGCGGTGCCGGAAGTATCGGATCGCGCATCGGTGAATCGCGCGCGCGAAGCCTACGAACAGGCCGTGAAAGCCCGCAATAACGGATAAGGATCGAACATGGCATTGAACGTACGCATCGGCGTGAACCCTTTGTCGTGGATGAACGACGATCTTCCTTCGCTCGGCGGCGAAACGCCCTTGTCGACCGCGTTGAGCGAAGGAAAGCAGATCGGCTATGAAGGCTTCGAACTCGGCAACAAGTTTCCGCGCGAGCCGCATGCGCTGAAAACATTGCTCGCGCAATATGATCTCGCGCTGGTGTCGGGATGGTATTCGGGACGTCTCGCGGAACGCAGCGCGGAAGAGGAAATGGAAGCGGTCGGTCCGCATCTCGATCTGCTCGCGAAGAACGGCGCGAACGTGATGGTCTACGACGAGGTCGCGAATTCGATTCAGGGCGCGCCGCAGCCCCTGTATCAGCGGCCGCGTTTCTTTTCCGATGCACAGTGGACGCAGTATGCGGAGCGCTTGAACCGTTTCGCCGAATTCACGCTCTCGCGCGGCGTGCGGGTGGCCTATCATCATCACATGGGCGCGTATGTGGAGACGGCCGCGGACGTCGATCGTCTGATGTCGCTGACGAACGACGCCGTCGGTCTTCTGTTCGATGCGGGCCACATCACCTTCGCGGGCGGCGATGCGTTGAGCGTGCTGCAAAAGCATATCGCGCGTGTCTGCCATGTGCATTGCAAGGACGTGCGTCCGGAGATCGTGAAGCTCGCGCGCAATCGCAACTGGAGCTTCCTGGATGCGGTGATCAACGACGCGTTCAGCGTACCGGGCAATGGCTGCGTCGATTATCCGGGCATCATCGCGTGTCTGGCGAAGCATGACTACAACGGCTGGCTCGTCGTCGAAGCCGAGCAGGATCCGGTGATCGCGCCGAGTTACGAATACGCCGACCGAGGCTATCGCACGTTGCGCGGGCTCGTCGACGCAACCTTCAAGGAGGCGGCATGACTCTGTTGGTGAAAGCATCGCGCGAAGGTCAGACCATCTCGCGCGTCACGCCCGATTCGGCGGGCTGGAAGCATGTGGGCTTCGCGGCATATCGGCTCGATGCGGGCGATGTCATCCACGTCTACGATGCGGATCGCGAAAGCTGCATCGTCGTGCTGACGGGCACGGTGAGCGTCGAGGCCGGCGACGAGCAATGGGCGTCGATCGGCTCGCGCGACAGCGTGTTCGAAGATGCCGCGCCGTATGCGGTTTATATTCCGCCGAAGCTCGCGGCCATCGTTCGCGCCGAACGCGATGCGGAGATCGGCGTGGCGAGCGCACCGGCCAAGGGTGTGTATCCGCCGCGATTGATCGAGCCTTCGCAGATGAAACGATTGACGCGCGGCAAAAACGCGAATAGGCGTTACGTCTGCGATATTCTTCCGCAGACGGAAACGGCCGAGTCGCTGCTGGTAGTGGAAGTTCGCACGCCGGGCGGACATGCATCGAGTTACCCGCCGCATAAACATGATCAGGATAACGTACCGATCGAGAGCTCGCTGGAAGAGACTTACTATCATCGGCTGAATCCGCCGCAAGGCTTTGCGTTTCAGCGCGTCTATACAGACGAACGCGATCTCGACGAAACGATGGCCGTCGAAAATCACGATGTGGTGATGGTGCCGCGTGGGTATCACCCGGTGGTCGTGCCGTATGGCTACGACAACTACTATCTCAACGTGATGGCCGGCGACAAGCGGACGTGGCACTTCAAGAACGATCCGAAGCATGAGTGGATCGTGGAGCGGGATAGTAAGGCTTGAGCGCTCATTCGCGAGCGCGGGACTTGGCGTCCGCGCTCGCTAGGCGCTCCACGGATCGACGATCTCGATTCCGCAGTCGACGAAGTCCTTCACGTTGCGAGTCGCCAAAGTCGCGCCGCGCGATCGAACCACGGCCGCGATCATCGCATCAGAACTGACTGATGGGCTTGCCGATCGCTCTTCTCGACGCCGCGATCTCGGCATAGGCGTCGACGGCATCGTTGTCGAAGCTCAGCACCCGGCCCGCAAAATCTTCGTTGAAGATGACTTGCGTCGCGTCCCACAAGTTTTGCCGGCGCGCGCCGGACGGCAAGAGCCGCAATCCATAGAAGATTTCGCCGCGCGTCACCGTAGTGGTGAACAGAGCGCCGAGCGAGTCTGATCTTCCAGCCACGCCAAAACCCGCTGTTCGGGTACAGGGCGCAGCACTTCGGATAAAACATTTGTATCGAGGACGATCATTCGCCCAGGCCCGATGGTTCGCGGATCCCTTCACGCGCGGGCAACTCGAGTTCGACGCCGCCGAGCGGTTCGATGCGCGAGCGAATCGACTCGACGAGACTCTTGCCGCGCACAGGTTCGGTCGAAAGCGTCGCGCGCAGGATGTCGCGCGCTTCGTCTTCCATCGAATGCCCATGCAAAGCGGCCTGCCGACGCAAGCGCGTTTCGAGTTGTTCGTCGATATTCCGAATGGTCATGGCTGCCATGCAGACCTCCTTTCACCGCCGCGAATTTGCATAACGGCATATTAGCGCGAATTATCCGATGCTCCGACCGACAGCCATTCGTGCATCACTTGCTCGTTTTGCTCCAGCGCCGCCAACGATCCATCAAACCTCACCACCCCCCGCCACATCACCGCCACCCGCGCATCCAGCATCCGTGCAATCGTCAACCGCTCTTCGATCAGCAGAATGGCGACGCCGCGATCGCGCAGCGTCGCGAGGCACGCGCCCACTTGCGCGACCATTTGCGGCGCGAGTCCTTCGCCCGGTTCGTCGACGACGATCAGCGACGGATCGCCCGCCAGCGCGCGAGCCAGCGACAGCATCTGCTGCTCGCCGCCCGATAGCGCGCCCGCTTTCACCGCGGCCCGTTCGCGCAGCACGGGAAACAGCGCGTAGGCATCGTCGAGCGTGAAGCGCGAACCGGCGCGCTCGCCAAGCAGCAGGTTGTCGCGCACGCTCAGCGTCGGAAACGCATCGCGCGTTTCGGGCACGTAGCCAATGCCGAGCCGCGCGATCTGAAACGGCCGCATGCCGATCATCGATGTCTCGCGAAAGCGCAGTTCGCCCTCGCATCGCACGAGGCCCATGATGGCTTTTGCGAGCGTCGAGCGTCCCGAACCGTTGCGGCCGATGAGCGCCAGCGCTTCGCCCGCGCCGATCGACAGATTCACGCCGTGCAGCGCCTGCGCCGCGCCATGCCAGGCGCGCAGTTCGCCGATCCGCAGCAGCGCGTTCATGGCGCATCGCCCAGATAAGCCTCGCGTACATCGCGATTCGCGCGGATCGCGTCCGGCGTATCCGATGCGATCACACGCCCGCGCACCAGCACCGAAATGCGATCGGCGAGGCCGAAGACCGCGTCCATATCGTGTTCGATGACGAGCAGCGTGCGGCCCGCCGTGGTCGCGCGGATCAGCGCGTGCGCGCGCGGCCTCGGCGCGGTTCATGCCGGCGGTCGGTTCGTCGAGCAGGATCAGCGGCGCGTCGGTGGCGAGCGCGAGGCCCAGGTCGAGCGCGCGTTGCTCCGCGTAGGCCAGTTGCGCGGCGGGATCGTCGGCGCGTGCGGCGAAGCCGATCGCTTCGAGCATCGCGCGGGCTTTGCGGTCGATGTCGCGCGAAAGCAGCCAGCGGTCGAGCATGCGCGACGACGCCGCGCCCAGACACGCGCATCGCAGATTGTCGAGCACCGACAGGCCCGCGAACACGCTCGTCGTCTGGAAACTGCGCGCGAGCATCCGGCTCACGCGTTGCGGCGGCCGTCCGGTAATGTCGATGCCGCTCGCGACAATGCGCCCATCGCTCGGCCGCGTGCGGCCCGAAATCACATCGAACAGCGTGGACTTGCCCGCGCCGTTCGGCCCGATCAGCGCGTGCCGCTCGCCCGCCTCGACGCGCAAATCGACGCCATGCAGGACTTGCGTCGCGCCGAAGCGTTTGGCGATGCCACGAAGTTCGAGCGCGCGCGTCATCGCCCGCTCCGCGAACGCCGCGCGAGCCAGAGCGCGATCAGCATGGAAGGAATCGCAACGATCCATGCGCCGCGCGGTAGCGTGGCGGTATCGGCATGACGCGCGTACAAGGTCTCGACGATCGCCATCGGCTGCGACGCTCCACGCGAGCGCGCCAAGCGCGCCCAGCCACAGCGCGCGCGCATCGCGCCTGAGCCAACCGGCGACGCCTTCGGGCGCGGCCACGACGACCCACACGAAGAACAGGCCGAGGTACATCGGCCATGCCGCGGACACGCTCGCCACCGCCGTGCTGAAAAACGTCAGCAACACCGCGCCGATCACCGGCCCGAAAAACGATCCCGCGCCGCCGATCACGGTCGCGACCAGCGCGCTCGTCGAACGCGCCAAGCCGACGCTCTCCGATGACACCAGCTCCACGTTGATCAGCGACAGCACGCCCGCGATGCCCGCAAAAAACGCCGCGACCAGCAGCATCGTCCAGCGCACGCGACGCGGCGCGAAGCCGATCGCCGCCGCGCTCGCTGGATTGTCGCGCACGGCGTTGGCGAGGCGGCACATCGGCGTGCGCGAGAGGGCGAACATCGCCACACACGACAACACGCACCAACACGCGATCAGCGCATACGCCTCGCGCGACGGCCCGAACGTCCACGCGAACAAAGGCGCGCCGCTCGCGCGATCGATCGTCACGCCGCCCTCGCCGCCGAACCAGCCCGGCACGAGCCACACGCTCGCCGCGACGAGCTCGCCGATGCCGAGCGTGATCATCGCGAAAGCGGTGCCGGCGCGTTGCGTCGAGATCGCGCCGAACACGAACACCGCGAGCAACGCCGCGATACCGCCGACGAGCGGCAGCATCGGCAAGGGCACGCCGAAGCGGTTGAACACATGCGCGGCCGCGAACGCGCCGAGTCCCGAATACACCGCGTGGCCGAACGACAGCAAACCGGTTTCGCCGAGCAGCAGGTTGTACGACAGCGCGAAGACGATCAGCGTCGCGGTCTGCGCGAGGTAGGCGAGCAGCCAGGATTGATCGAACAACACGGGCGGCAGCGCGAGCGCCGCGATCAGGGCGATGAATTTAAGCATCGAAGGCGCGCTCGCCGAAAAACCCGCGCGGGCGCATTGCGAGCATCGCGACGAGCAGCAGATACGGCAGCACGGGCGCGAGTTGCGTGACGGTCAATGCGGCCCACGCGGGCGGCAGCGTCACGCCAAACGATGCGGCGATGCTGCCCGCCGATGCCGTCGCGCCGACCGCGAAGGTCTGCACGCAGCCGATCAGAAGCGACGCCGCCAGCGCGCCCGCCAGCGATCCGATGCCGCCGATCACGACGACGACGAACACGATCGGTCCCATCGCATCGGCCATGCCGGGTTCGATGACGGCGAGCGGCGCGCCGATCACGCCCGCCAGCGCCGCCAGCGCGATGCCGATGGCGAACACCGTCGTGAAGACGCGCGGCACGTCGTGTCCGAGCGCCTCGACCGTCGATGGATGCGTGAGCGCGGCTCGCACGATCAGCCCCGTTTTCGACAGACGCAGCACGAGCCACAGCGCGCCGAGCATCAGCACGGCGAGCGTCATCATGAAAGCGCGATAGCGGGGAAATTCCGCGCCGTACAAAGAGAACAGCGGACCGTCGAGCACGGCGGGAATCGCGGCGGGCTGCGGACCGAGTCCCCAGACGAGCTTCACGCCCTCGCCGATCACGATGGCCGCGCCGAAGGTCAGCAGCAATTCCGCGAGCGCGCCGCGCGCATGCACGCGTCGCAGCAGCGTGCGCTCGAAGCATGCCCCGCCGATGCCGACGAGCGGCGGCGCGCAGATCAGCGCGAACCAGAATCCGCCGTACGCGGCGAGCGCCTGACCGACATAGGCTCCGAGCATGTAGAAGCTCGCATGCGCGAAGTTGAGCACGCCCAGCATCGAAAAGATCAGCGTGAGGCCCGCCGACAACATGAAGAGCAGCAAACCGACGCTCACGCCGTTGAGCAGACTTACGCTGAACCACTGCAGCAAGATGCAGCCTCAGGCGGTGACGAGCCGCTTCAGCACGTCGACGAGCGGCGCGGGCAGCGGTACGGGACGGCGCGTCACGCGATCGACGTAGACGTGGACGAAATGGCCTTGCGCGGCGGCATCGTCGGAGCCTTGGGCGAAGATCGCCACTTCGTAGCGCACGCTCGTGTTGCCGAGTTTTTCGACGCGCAGGCCGGCTTCGATCGGTTCCGGGAACACCAGCGGCGCGAAGAAGTTGCAGTGCGTTTCGACCACCAGGCCGATGGTTTCGCCTGCGCTGAAATCGAGGACGCCGTGGCGGAGCAGGTACTCGTTCACGACCGTGTCGAAGTAGCTGTAGTAGACGACGTTGTTGACGTGGCCGTAGACGTCGTTGTCGGACCAGCGGGTCGTGATCGGGAGTAAGTGCGGGTAGTCGGTGCGGTTTTTCGGGATGGGTTTGGTCATTGCGCGTCTCTTTCGTGGGCTGCGTTTTCGGGTGTCGCGCTTTCTTGTGCAGTAACCGCCTCCCCGGCGGAGGGGTAACTTTCTTTGCGGCGGCAAAGAAAATCACCAAAGAAAGCCGCTTTTTTCGGCACCAGTTACTTCTCCGAGCTACCGCTATTGCGATTCCTTCGTGGACCCGCAATAGCAAGTCGCCCCGCCAATCAACGCGCGACCGGCTCCCATGCGATCCGTGTTACCGCGCCCTTTGACTGACTGGTTCACCGCTTTGCGCGGCCATCTTGGCAACGCGAACAGGCGATGTCAAACGTTCCAGAATTGCTTTTACGCCTTCCCGCACAGCGCGCGGACCTCGTCCGTGAAGCGTTCGACGGTTTCCTGTTTCGTGTCCCACGCGCACATCAGGCGGCAGCCGCCCGAGCCGATGAACTGATAGAAGCGCCAGCCCTTTGCGCGCAGCGCCGTCGCGACGTGCGTCGGCAATTCCGCGAACACGGCGTTGGCTTCGGGCTGGAACATCAGTTTGACGCCGGGAAGATCCGCGAGGCGTGCGGCCATCAGTTGCGCCATCGCGTTGGCGTGGCGTGCGTTGCGCAGCCAGACGTCGTCGTCAAGCAGGCCGAGCCACGGCGCGGAGATGAAGCGCATCTTCGAGGCGAGCTGGCCCTCCTGTTTCAGCCGATAAGCGAAATCGGTGGCGAGCGCCTTGTCGAAGAACACGACCGCCTCGCCCACCGGCAAGCCGTTTTTCGTGCCGCCGAAACACAGCACGTCGACGCCCGCGCGCCACGTAATCTCCGACGGATGCACGTTCAGCGACGCCACCGCGTTCGCGAATCGCGCGCCGTCCATATGCACCTTCAGATGCCGCCGTTTGGCGATGGCCGCGATTGCCCGCACTTCCTCGACGGTATAGACCGTACCGACTTCCGTCGCCTGCGTGAGCGCGACGACCTTCGGCTTCGGATAGTGGATGTCCGCGCGACGCGTGACGAGCTCTTCGATCGCATCGGGCGTCAGCTTGCCGTTTTCGCCCTTCGCCGTCAGCAGTTTCGAGCCGCCGGAAAAGAACTCGGGACCGCCGCATTCGTCGGTTTCGATATGCGCCAGTTCGTGGCAGATCACCGAGTGATACGACTGACAGAGCGACGCCAGCGCCAGCGAATTCGCCGCCGTGCCGTTGAACACGAAGAAGACTTCGCAGTCGGTCTGAAACAGATCGCGGATGCGGTCGCAGACTTGCGAAGTCCACGAATCGTCGCCGTAAGCGGGTTCGTGGCCGCTGGTGTTGGCCTGCACGAGCGCGGCGAGCGCTTCGGGGCAAATGCCGGCGTAGTTATCGGAGGCGAAGTGCTGGATGGATTCGGTGGGCGCGGTCATGGGCGTGTGCGTCGATCGTTGGCTCGGGCGCGATGATCACGCCCGAGCGATCGCCCATTTTAACGGCTGGCGGAAATGCAGCCGTTCGCACGATGTCTGCTTACTTGCCGCTCGGCGCGCTCGCGGCATTGGCTTCCTGCGCCTTCTTTTCCTTCTTGCTGGCTTCATGATGACCGATGGCACAGCCGCCCACGGCGCCCGCGGTGCCGTGCTTGCCCGCCACGTGCCCCGCGACGCCGCCGACCGCCGCGCCTTCGATACAGCCCTTCGCCTGTGCCGCGCCCGCTGCGATGAACATCGTCGAGGCCAGCATGATGGATACGAGTTTGCGACTCATGATTGCGTCTCCCTTTGTAGTTGAGCTTGAACAGCCCGAAGGAAGACGCACGCCGTGTGCCTGACAAAAAGCAAACGGCCCGATGACTTTTGCCATCGGGCCGTTCATTCAACAGTCGATTCCGACTGGTTTAAAGCTGCTGTTGAACCCAGTTCGTCACGCCCGCGAGCGCGGCCGGCAGATTGGCCGGCTCGGTGCCGCCCGCCTGCGCCATGTCGGGACGTCCGCCGCCCTTGCCGCCCACTTGCTGCGCGACGAAGTTGACGAGTTCGCCCGCCTTCACCTTCTTCGATGCATCCGCCGTCACGCCCGCGATCAGGCTGACCTTGCCGCCTTCGACCGCCGCGAGCACGATGGCCGCGCTCTTGAGCTTGTCCTTCAGCTTGTCGACGGTTTCGCGCAGCGTCTTGACGTCCGCGCCTTCGAGTTGCGCGGCGAGCACCTGCACGCCCGAGACATCGACGGCTTGCGAGACGAGTTCATCGCCCTGATTGGCGGCGAGCTTCGACTTGAGCGTCGCGAGTTCCTTCTCCAGCGACTTCACGTGCTCCTGAACCTGCACGATACGTTGTGTCAGTTCCGAAGGCTGCGCCTTCAGCACGCCCGCCGCCGCGTTGATGCGCTGATCGAGGTCCTGCACGAATCGCACGGCGTTGTCGCCGGTGATCGCCTCGACGCGGCGAATGCCCGCCGCGACGCCGCCTTCCACCACGATCTTGAACAGGCCGATATCGCCGGTGCGCTGAACGTGCGTGCCGCCGCAGAGTTCGCGCGAGAAGCCGAGATCGAGCACGCGAACCGTGTCGCCGTACTTTTCGCCGAACAGCGCCATCGCGCCGCCCTTCACCGCTTCGTCGTACGGCATGACTTGCACGATGCCGGGCGCATTCAGCAGGATCTCCGAGTTGACGATCTGCTCGACGCGACGGATTTCATCATCCGTCATCGGCGCGTTGTGGGCGAAGTCGAAGCGCGTCTTGTCGGCGTCCACCAGCGAGCCTTTCTGCTGCACATGGCCGCCGAGCACTTCGCGCAGCGCCTTGTGCATCAAATGCGTCGCCGAGTGATTTCGCGCGGTGCGGGCGCGGCGCACGGCGTCGATTTCCGCTTTCACGACATCGCCGACCTTCAGCGTGCCTTGCTCGACCGTGCCGTGATGACCGACGACATCGGCCTGCACCTTCAGCGTATCGGTGACGGCGAAGCGCACCGATGCATTCGACAGCACGCCCTGATCGCCCACCTGACCGCCGGATTCTGCGTAGAACGGCGTGTGATCGAGCACGACGACCGCTTGCTGGCCGTCGCGCGCTTCCTTCACGGACACGCCATCCACGTACAACGCGATGATCTTCGCGTCGTCGAAGGCTTCTTTCTCGTAGCCGTGGAAGGTGGTCTTTTCGCCGCTGTATTCGAGGCCCGCCGCGAGCTTGAACTTGCCCGCCGCGCGCGCCTGATCGCGCTGACGCGCCATGGCGTCGTCGAACGCGGGTTCGTCGACGGTCACGCCGCGTTCGCGGCACACGTCCGCCGTCAGATCGAGCGGGAAGCCGTAGGTGTCGTGCAGCTTGAATGCCAGTTCGCCGTCGAGTTGCTTGACGCCCTTCTTCTCCAGATCGGCGAGTTCGCCTTCCAGAATCGACATGCCGTGTTCGATGGTCTCGAAGAAGCGCTCTTCTTCCTGACGCAAAACATCGGTGACGCGCTGTTGCGCATCGGCCAGTTCCGGATACGCCGCGCCCATTTCCACGACGAGATCGGCCACCAGCTTGTTGAAGAACGCGCTTTTCTTGCCGAGCTTGTAGCCGTGACAAATCGCGCGGCGCACGATCCGGCGCAGCACGTAGCCACGGCCTTCGTTGCCGGGAATCACGCCATCGACGATCAGGAACGAGCACGCGCGAATGTGGTCGGCGATGACCTTCAGCGAGTTGTTTTCCAGATCGGGCGTATTCGTTTCGCGCGACGCGGCCTTGATCAGGTTCTGGAACAGATCGATCTCGTAGTTGCTGTGTACGTGCTGGAGCAAGGCGGCGAGACGTTCCAGGCCCATGCCGGTATCGACGCACTGCTTGGGCAGCGGCGTCATGTTGCCTTGCGCGTCGCGGTTGAACTGCATGAACACGAGATTCCAGATCTCGATGAAACGATCGCCATCTTCTTCCGCCGATCCCGGCGGGCCGCCCCAGATTTCCGGGCCGTGGTCATAGAACACTTCCGAGCACGGGCCGCACGGGCCGGTGTCGGCCATTAGCCAGAAGTTGTCCGATGCGTAACGCGCGCCCTTGTTGTCGCCGATGCGGATGATGCGCTCGACCGGCACGCCGATTTCCTTCGCCCAGATGTCGAAGGCTTCGTCGTCTTTCTTGTAGACGGTGACCGTGAGCTTTTCCGCCGGAAGCTGATAGACCTTGGTCAGCAGTTCCCAGCAGTAATGGATGGCATCGCGCTTGAAGTAGTCGCCGAACGAGAAGTTGCCGAGCATCTCGAAGAACGTGTGATGCCGCGCGGTGTAGCCGACGTTTTCGAGGTCGTTGTGCTTGCCGCCCGCGCGCACGCTGCGCTGCGCGGTGGTCGCGCGCTTGTACGGCCGCGATTCGGCGCCCAGGAACACGTCCTTGAACTGGACCATGCCCGAGTTGGTGAAGAGCAGCGTCGGGTCGTTGCCGGGCACGAGGCTCGACGAACGGACGATCGTATGGCCCTTCGATTCGAAAAACTTCAGGAACTTCTCGCGAATTTCGGCGGCTTTCATGGCGTCCGGGACTTTTTCTGCGGTTTTGGTGTCGCCTGTGGCTTATTCGATGCACGCGCGATTGCTTATGCAGCGGGGCTTTCCGACAGGCTGAGGTAATTTTTGATTATACGGGATTCGCCGCGCCCGCCCGTCGCGCGGCGCCCGAGGTCGCGATCGGCGCAATTGGTTATCGCACGGGCGTCCGATCTGTGCGACATTCCCTAACCGTGAGCCACTTTCGCTAGCGAGAAACGACGAATGGGAGCCTTGAGTCATATCCGCGTGCTGGACCTGACCCGCGTGCTGGCGGGTCCCTGGTGCGCGCAGACGCTTGCCGATCTCGGCGCGGACGTCATCAAGATCGAACGTCCCGAAGTCGGCGACGACACCCGTCACTGGGGCCCGCCCTATCTGAAAACGCCCGATGGCGAAGATACGCGCGAAGCCGCGTATTACCTCGCGGCGAATCGCAACAAGCGGTTGGTGACGGTGGATATCGCGTCGCCGGAGGGCCAGCGCATCGTGCGCGAACTGGCCGCGCAGAGCGATGTCGTGCTCGAGAACTACAAGGTCGGGCAATTGAAGAAGTACGGGCTCGATTACGAGTCGCTCAAGGCGGTGAAGCCGGATATCGTCTATTGCTCGGTGACGGGCTTCGGGCAGACCGGGCCGTATGCGCATCGCGCGGGGTACGACTTCATCATTCAGGGCATCGGCGGATTCATGTCGATCACCGGCGAGCGCGACGGGCAGCCCGGCGGCGGTCCACAGAAAGCCGGCGTCGCGATTTCCGACCTGATGACGGGCATGTATGCGACGGTCGGCGTGCTCGCGGCTTTGTCGCATCGGGACCGGACTGGCGAGGGGCAATACATCGACATGGCGCTGCTCGACGTGCAGGTCGCGATGCTCGCCAACATGAACACCAACTTTCTTGCGAGCGGCAAGCCGCCGGTGCGCTGGGGCAATGCGCATCCGAACATCGTGCCGTATCAGACGTTTCAGACGAGCGATGGCTGGATCATCGTGGCCGTGGGGAATGACGGGCAGTTTCGCAAGTTCGTCGAAGCGGGCGGACGTTCGGATCTCGCCGATGATCCTCGGTTTGCGGTCAATCCTTCGCGTGTGCGGAATCGGGATGTGCTTGTGCCTATTCTTGCCGAGATGGTGCGTTCGAAGGGCAAGCACGAATGGCTTGCGGCACTCGAGGCGGCGGGCGTCCCTTGTGGGCCGATCAACGATCTCGGTGAAGTGTTCGATGATCCTCAGGTTGTTGCGCGTGGGATGCAGATTGATTTGCCGCATCCTAGCGGGGGGGATGTCAAGCTTGTTGCCAGTCCGATTAAGATGAGTGCGACGCCGGTCGAGGCAAGGGTGCATCCGCCGGTTTTTGGAGAGCATACTGCTAAGGTGCTTGCTGAATTGCTCGGCTATGATGTTCGGCGCATTGATGCCCTGCGGGAGCGGAAGGTCATTTAATGGCGTTTTTTGCGATGGATTTTCAGTAACCGCCTCCCCGGCGGTGGGGTCACTTTCTTTGCGGCGGCAAAGAATGTAACCAAAGAAAGCCACTTGTCCGATCCTAAGCACCTTCTTGGCCGGTCCCGGCACAGCACTAGGCTCTGTTCACATTTGAAGAAATGTGTTTACATCTCATCTTTTG
>NZ_LFJJ01000049.1 GCF_001189365.1 Candidatus Burkholderia verschuerenii
CTGCCGACGCTTCGCCGACCACCTCGCGGTGACCTGCGCACGGCTCGGGGCCGATGTGGTTCGCTACTCCTTCATCGCAGTGGACTTTCACCACCTACTCCTTGCCGGTCTACCGGCGCACTCAGAACTTGATCTTCCCGATCGACTCGCGATCGACGTACTGCTGGCGCGTATGCTGCGCGAGAATGTGCATCAGGCTCTGGTGAATGTCTTCAACGACGCCGTAATTATGCGCCTTGACCCAGAGCTTCACGTCGGCCAGCTCGTTCGCCGCGCCACCGTCGAAACCTGTCATTGCAATGGTCTGAACCCCCATCTCCTTCGCGCAACGAAGTGCCTGGACGATGTTTGGAGAACCACCGGACGAACTGATCACGATCAGAAGATCACCGGCATTCGCGTGGCTCTCTAGCTGGAAGGAAAAAATCTGGTCGTAGGAGAAGTCGTTCGCGATCGCCGTGATGAGCTCGACCGTCGATGCGAGGCTATACACGTTGGGCTTGATATCCGTGCCATTGCGAACCCCTTTCAGGCAGTCGCAAGTGAGGTGATTCGAGATCGCCGCAGAGCCGCCGTTGCCGCAGACGAAGACCGTGCCGCCGCGCTCGACGACTTCGCGGAACAGCGCCGAAGCGCGATGAATCTCGCTGCGGTCGAGCAAAGCCGACGCGCGATGATAAGTGTCGAAATAGTCGTCGGCATACTCGCCGCAATCGGCATAGTGCCGTGTGGGAAACAAACTCATGTCAGATTCTTTAAAAAATGGTGGATGCGGTTATGCCCGGGGCTTGTGTGCTGAGGTTCAGCGGCTTGGCCTCTCTGATGGCCTGCGTGTATTTGACGATCATTTCCTCGTAGCCGGGAAGGCTGTCGAGCACGGCAAAACTCTTGGAACGCAGTCGTTCGCGCAGAGCCTCATCAGCAATGATGCGTTCCAGACGCTCGGCCAATTGCGCGGTGTCGCCTGCCTCATAAAAGAGCGCGTTGATGTCTTCCTTCACCTGTTCGCGGATACCGAATACCGGCGTCGTCACGATCGGCAAGCCGCAAGCCATTGCTTCCACAAGAACACGTGGAGCACTTTCGATATGTGAGCTGCAGATGTAGACATCCGCTGCGCGGTAGTAAAGGAAAGGATCTTCCATCGGCCCGGTCAGCACTACGCGTTTTGTCAGTGCGGACGGCAGGCGGGAAATCGCAGCTTCTATTTGCTCCGTATAGTTGACCTCGCCGGTCTTGCCCGCGATGTAAAGGCGGATCCGGCCAGTGACGGCAGCGGACATCTTTGCCAGTGCTTCGACCACATCGAGCTGACCCTTGCGGCGGCAGACGGTACCCACGACGACCAGCACGATGTCGTCGGGAGCGATCTTCAGTTCGTTGCGAGCGGACTCGCGGCTCCAGCGGCCGGTTTCCTCCGCCAGTCGCTCCGGCGCAATGCCGTAGCGAATCAGCCTGAAGTTGCCGTTAGTCTCGACATCACGCCAGCCGCGGCGTGTCGCCTCGGCGACATACGTCACGCGGTACGCCTGCGCGAACGCGCCATAGGCCACGGCCCGCGCGCGCGGCGGGAGATAGTCGAAATACGTCGCCCAAGGTTCACTCTCGTGCTGGCACCAGATCGACGGAATACCGCCCGCCGTCGCGCCGGCGACCGCCCAAAAGGCGTTGAGCGTATTGGCAACGACTACCTCGGCCTTCAGGCTCTTGAACACCCTGCCGATCGTCGCCAGCGTCTCCAGGATATCGTGTGCGTCCTGCATGGCGGCGACAGGATCGGAAAGCACGTGCACCGGGATTCCGGCGCTTGCATACAGTTGACGCAGCGGTCCGTCTTGCGGCGAAACCACCGAAGCCGTAATCGCGCCATGCTCCATCAGGCCTTTGGCAAGATCGAACAGGAAGATCGGCGCGCCTTCGAAATTCAGATTGTGCGTCACGAGCAGAACGTGAACCGGACTCTGGTCGCGCGATGGCCAGCGAACGGTCGCGGGTTCGAACCACTCGTTTTCGAGCGACAGATTCCGGTTATACCAGCGATCTGTCCAGTCGCCATACTTGCGGCGGAGATTGGCCACCTCGACCGGGCTGTCCTTATAGCCGCGAGACTTGCTCTCGAAATGTAACAATTCCGCCTGCGAAGCATAAACACAGTTCCATCCCGCCTTGATCAGCCGATAGCAATAGTCGACATCGTTATAGGCGACAGCGAAATCAGTCTCGTCGAATCCGCCAACCTCGTCGAACAGCTTCCTCGGCGTGACCATGCACGCTGCGGTCACAGCCGAATATTCGCGCGGCGTGCGAATGAAGCCCATGTATCCCCAATCGTGCGGCGCCTTGTTGCGGAAAGCGTGACCGACGAGCCCTTCGTGATAGCCGTGCACGATGCCCGCATGCTGAATCGTTCCGTCTTCGAAGTACAACCTTGCGCCCACGGCACCGACCCGGTCCATCTGCGCATAGCCCATCATGGCACTGAGCCAGTGCTCGCTGATGACTTCCGTGTCGTTATTGAGGAACAGGAGATAGTCGGTGTTCGCGTGTTTGACGGCCTTGTTCATGAGGCCCGCGAAACTGAAACGGCCGCCTTCGCTCGGTATGCGCACGACGCGATGACGCGGTCTGGTACTCAGTTCACGAAGATACGCGATGGCATCCGGTTCGTTGCTGTCGTTGTCGATCATGAGCACTTCGTAATTCACGTAAGTGGTCTTGGCGAGCGACTCGATACAAGTCTTCAGCAACGCAGCGTGATTCTTGGTCGGAATGATGATGCTGACATCAGGGCCGTCATCGCGAAATTCGATGTCGAACATGCCGACCTTCGCCGCCCGCGCCCACGCGGGATGCGTGACGCGTGCACCCGCGATACCGCGTCGCTCAACGGCTTGCTCGACCGCCATGCGCCCGGCTTCGAGACTCGCCGGCTTGGCATCGCCCGATGCAGCCGTCGAGCCTGGCACGACACGCCAGTTGTAAAGAATCTTGGGGACGTGGCCGACGTGACGCGCCTTCTCGGTCGCGCGCAGCGCAAAATCGTAGTCCTGAGAGCCGTCGAACGGCTTGCGAAATCCACCAAGTTCTTCGAACAAGGCACGCCGCACGCTGAACACATGACCGAAATACATGTAAGAAAGCAGCAGTACCGGCGACCAGTCCGGCTTGAATTGCGGCGCGAAATGTCTCCCGCTCAAATCGATCTTGTCATCGTCGCTATAGACGACGTCGGAGTCCGAATGCTCCGCGTAGTAAAGCGCCAGCTCGGCCACGCAATCCGGCGTGATGAGATCATCGTGATCGACGAACGCGATGATCTCGCCCGTCGCGATCCCGACTGCTGCGTTGGTCGCGACGCTGATACCCCCGTTCTCCTCCAAATGAACGACCTTGATCCGCCCGTCGAGCGCTTGCAGACGATCGAGCATGGGACGCACGTGAGGCGCCGGGCTGCAGTCGTTCGCCAGACACCATTCCCAATTACCGTAAATCTGATTACGCACGGCAGCTTCGAGTTCCGCGAACAACTCAGGCGGCGTATCGTAGATCGGCGTAATGATGGATATCTTCGGCAGGCGGTCTGCGTGTTCGGACAATGCCTTCCGCAATTCACGGATATCCGCCACACTCAGCGTATTGACCGAACGCCACGATTCGTAGGGATCGTGAGCCGACGAACGGGCGAGCGGCGCGCCCGTGGTCGTATCGGTATCCGGCAACAGTTCGAGCCATTTGCCGAGTTCGGTCGCCGCCTTTGCGCTGATTGGCGCAATTTCGCCGAACTGCACACCGGCAAGTGGACGCGGCAGGCGTCCTTCGGCCCGGCCATGCAGCAGAAAATGCGCGAGCGGATTCGCTCCCGCGGCCCGCACATCGGGGTTGTTCGTGAGATACCAGTTCGTGCTGAATTCCACGCTCGGGTCGCGCCTTTCGCGCGCGCCGGCGCGCAGATAGTGCATGAGTGGATCAACGCCCGCAGCCTGCACATCGGGATTGCGTTGCAAGTACCAATGGGGATTGAAGAACTTGTTCAGGTCCGCTGGAACGCGCATACGCAGACGACGCACCATAACGGTGTCACCTACACGCCGCAGCACCTTCGATGACCGGCCTCGCGCGACCAGATATTGACGCGGGTGTCGCAGAAACCGATATGCGCGTGAGCCGCCGAGAAACGAACGAACCGGCCGGCTGGCACGCCAGATCGTGCTGCTTTCGATGGCATTCAGCCGTTCGACCAGCACATCCCGATCGGCGCCACGGCGCATTTGTTCCATGAGCAGGGCCGACTGTTCAATCAGGCGCTCTTCCTGTTGCGCAAGGCGCTCCTCCTGTTGTGCAAGGAGCTCTTCCTGTTGCGTGAGGCGTTCGTCTCGTTCGGTTATGCCAGTGGAGAATTCATCGCGAGCGCGCGCGACCAGATTTTTTTGCGCATCGAGTGCGACGGCGTGCTGTTTGAGCGCCTGCTCGAGTGATTCGCCATGCACGCGCAGATGATCCCTCTGCGCATTGGCGGCGATCAGCCACTGGTCGCGATCACCCACCGCCGCTTCGAGTTTGCCGATCAATTCACGCGTCTGCTCGACCTCGCCGGTGACGCGTGCAATCGATGCGTCGCGTTCGCCCAATGCTTCACGTTGCAACTGCGCGTCGAGACTGGAACTGACCGCGGTGCCCAGGCGGCCGAAATATTCCCGGATCTCTTGCGTGGCTTTCGGCGATTTTGCAACCGTCTCCGTCAACCAGCGAACGCCTGCCGATTGGTCGCGTCCGACCGCCAGCAAACCGAGACCATTGCTGTGCGCGAACGTGAAGGAAGGGTAGCGCGCGCTGATCTCTTCCCAGAATTTCCAGACGCCGAATTCGCGTTCCCGCACCGCGATGTCGTGAAAAAGGACTACGGCGCGATCGGACAGACGCGGCAGCCAGGTCTCGAAATCGTGGCGCACCGCATCGTATGTATGAAGGCCGTCGATATGCAGAAGATCGATACTGCCGTCCGAAAAATAGCTTACGGCATCATCGAATGTCGTGCGGATCAGGCGTGAGAAATCGCCATATAGCGGATCGTGATACGCGGCCAGCGTCGTGTAGATGCTGTCGTCGTAGAAGCCCGCGTGACTGTCACCCCGCCAGGTATCGATCGCGTGACAGCGGGTCGGCAACTCGAGTTTGCGCACCGCCTGACAGAACGCCAGATACGAGTTGCCGCGATGCGTTCCCAGCTCCACGATGGATTCGGGCTTCTGCGCCTCCACCAGCCAAAAAGCAAACGGAATTAAGCCGTTCCAGGAGGGGATGGGCGGGACACATGCCGGCGCCATGAAGGCTATCCCGGAGTGCACCGGATCAAAATCCTGCTCCCCATCACCCACCGTTTCGACTTGACTTAATACTCGCATGGACTTGCTCAAGGAAAATACGATTCTGCTGACGTAAGAACGGCGCAAACTTCTGCCACGAGATCAACACACCCGCAATCCCTCAAAAGGGCCAAGAGGCACGGAAACGTCGGAAACGATTGCCACTTCGTGTGTTACGGGTACTACTGCTTCCGCCATACCCCATTGCCGGTCGTAAAACGTCAAGGTAAGTGCGATCGCGCATCAATATGCTCGACCATCGATACTTCGGGCGAGATTTGGCGCTAGTGAGGATGAGTTGTATATTACCCGCCGGACGCCACTAGCAGCGACGACGATCGCAGGCCGCCGTGCGCGCGCAATCGCGCATACTCCAAACGGAGCGAATGCCGGTTTCTGCGGGGACCGTTCGCGTCATGGGAGGCCTGCAGCGCGACGCCAGCCGCATCAGGCGACGTATAATCGCGGCGAACTTCCGGGTACGCGTCGCGCCTTGGTGAGAGTGCGCAACGATACGAGGATCCCCGCACGACCACCCAACCTGGCCCGAATTCGAAACGGATTATGGAAATAAAGAACAACTTCAACCTTATCCGCGTTGTACTCAGCATATTCGTGGTCCTGTCTCACTCATATCCCGTCGCGGGACTCCCGGAGCCGACGTATTTTTATATGTCAGCCGGCATGCTCGCGGTGCACGGCTTCTTCGCGATCAGCGGTTATCTCATCACGCGGAGTTTCGAACGCAGTCCTCGCGTGCTCTCTTTCGCCTGGAACCGTTTGCTGCGCATCGCGCCCGGTCTCGTCGTCGCCTACCTGTTCTCGAAGTTCGCATACAAGGCATTCGATGGCTATGCGGGCAATCCCCTTGTGCTGCTCAACGCTTCGTTGTGGACGTTGCCGTGGGAGATGCTATGTTACGTCGCGGTCGGTCTCGTCGGCGTGGTCGGCGCACTGAACCGCAACACGTTTCCCGCGCTTTACTGCTCTTTGTGGTTCATTTTCATCATGCATCTGGGCGATGACGGGCGATTGTTCTACTTCGTCACCGCTATGCTGATGATGTTCCTCACGGGTGCATTCATCGCGCTCGCCGAGCATCGTCTGAGCGTGCCCAAGGCTGCGCTGGCGGCGGTATTCGTGATGCTAGTGGTCTTTACGCAAACGGGTATCGATGCTTTGTCGGCACTCGTCAAAGTCGCGGATTTTGCCTATGGCCCGAAGTTTCCGATTGGTGGAATCCGGCAAGCGCTCTATGTCGCAGCGCTGTCGTTCATCTTCATTTATTTGAGCGTCTACGCGGTACGCGTGCCTTTTTTCAAAGACGATATTTCCTATGGCGTGTATGTCTACGCGTGGCCGGTTCAGGAGATCGTGGTCAAACTCATGGCAGATCATGGGCTGGCGCCGGGCGGTTTGAGCGTTTTTCTTCTATCGATGCCTCCGATCGTGCTCCTTTCGTGGATCTCCTGGCGGTTGATCGAAAAGCCGGCTCTTGGAATGAAGAAGCTTTTGGCGATACGCAAAACGCAGGTGACGCACCAAATTCGCTCTTGATTTTGCCGATGCCTGACGACGGCTTACGCGTGGCGGAACGCCGGGCCAATCAGTCCAGCATGCCGATACGCGGAGGAAAGGCAAGCGAGAAGGCGGCAGCGCCCTGCAACGCCAGATTGGGGTTGTAGCAGGGGTCGTTGTCGATCACGTTTTCCCAGCGCTGACGCATCCACGCGACCTCGCGAGCGAAGCGCTCGGCGTTCGGCCCCTCCGCGTCGCTACGGCGTGAGGCAGACTCGTGATGAATCAGGCTTGCGTAAGGAACATAGATATTCCGGTATCCCGCCGCTCTCAGCTTGAGACAAAAATCCACGTCGTTGAAAGCGACACGCAGATTCAGCGCATCGAGTCCGCCAACGCTTTCGTAGAGTGACTTCCGGACCACCAGACAAGCGGCAGAAACGGCGGAAACTTCCTGCGCCAGCACAGCACGGCCGAAATAACCGGGATCTCCCTTGCCGACAAGATGGTGATAATGTCCCGCCAGATCGCCGATGCCGAGCAATACCCCACCGTGCTGCAAACGACCGTCTGGATACCACAACGCAGGGCCCACTGCGCCGACATCCGGCTGAGACGCATAGCCGCACAAAATGGAGAGCCAGTCGCCGCCATGCACTTCGGTGTCGTTGTTCAACAGACAGAGGTACTCGCCCGTCGCAACGGCACTGGCGCGATTGTTCAAGTCGGAATAGTTGAACGGCTCGTCAATCGATACCACCTGCACATCGGGCAGCTGCTTATAATGGTCGAGAAGTTCCAGCGCATTTCGTTCCGTCGATCCGTTATTCACAATGACGATTTCATAGTTTGCGTAACGCGTGCGCTCGCGCAAGCTGCCGATACAACGCTCCAATAGGTCTGCACGATCACGCGTCGGAATGGTGATCGATATCCTTGGTGCAGGCTGAGGCGTGCCGAATATGACGCGCAGCATGGACGATGCGGGCGAGATCGGCTCGACCGATGCATCTGCGCCGCAGCGCACGAGATGTTCGCGAACGGCCCGGAGCGAGGCATCGTGCGCGTAAGGCTTCGCGGCAACATCGAGGGCTGTGCTGTCCGCGCTCACGCGCCAGTGATACAGGACGTGCGGCACATGGACGATCTGCTCCGGCCGCAACCGTTCGGCGCAACGCAGCGCGAGATCGTGGTCCTGACTGCCTTCGAAGCCGGGACGAAATCCGTCGACCGAGCGCACCAGGTCCGCATCGAACACGCCAAAATGCGAAAACATGTTTTGCCCGAGCATGAGCACCGCGTTCCAATCCGACTTGAAGTACGGCTGAACTCGACTGCCGTCCGGTGCGAGTTTGTCCTCATCGCTGAAAAACATCTTCGCGTCGGGGTGCTTCGCGGCATACTGCGCAATCATCTGCAACGCATGCGGCGGCAGCACGTCGTCATGATCGAGCAATGCAATGAAATCGCCGCGGGCAAGCGTTATGGCATCATTACTGGCAACGCAAATATGTCCATTCGAACTGCGCCGTTCGAATTTGATACGCGAATCACGACGGGCGTACTCGTCGACGATCGAACTCATGTGAGCTAAATTGGACGCGTCGTCCACCATGCAAAGCTCCCAGTGCGGATAGGTCTGACCAAGGACAGACTCGATCATCTTGCGCAGGAAACTGGCCGGCGTATTGTAAAGCGGGACAACAACGGAAAAGACCGGGTTCGCGTCCAATGTTGCCAGACGCTCAGCAAGCGCTTGGAGTTCGCCGTCGCCGATGGAGTCGTAGCGACGCACCCATGCATCGTACTGGCTCGCTCCTGACGCGCGTGCAGCGCGTGAACGTAGTCCCGCCACGCCCTCACGCCGCAACGTTGCGCAAATTGTCCGCAGAGTGAGGACGAGCCCACCGCGCAGTCGCATGGTTTGCCGAAACGATTTCACCAAACGCCACAACCGGCGTGTCAGGTTCGCGGCCGACTCAACCGTGCTGGACATATTCCTCATACGCCGAGAGAATTTCCTCGACGGGTCCGAAGGCCCGCACGCGACCGCGCTCCATCCACAACGCCTTGTTGCAGACGCGGCGTATTTCGTTGTTGGAATGCATGGCTAGCACGACGATCTCGGCGCGACCGTGCAATTCTTCGAGGCGCTGTTCCGCCTTGTGCATGAACGATGCATCACCCACGCCCATCACCTCGTCAAGCAGCAGAATTTCGGCATCCACGGCGGTCGATACGGCGAAAGCAAGACGTACTCGCATACCGCTCGAGTACGTGCGAAGCGGCAAGTCGAGATAATCCCCGAGTTCGCAGAATTCGACGATGCCCGGCGTCTTTTCCTTGATCTCCGCATCGGTCATACCGAGTAAAAGACCCCGCAGACGGATGTTCTGCAGTCCCGTGGAGTTGTCGTCCATGCCAAGACTGATATCGAGCAGCGGAACGATCTTGCCTTGAGTTTTGACGACTCCGAGCGTCGGATGGTAGATGCCTGCCATCGTGCGCAGCAGCGTGGATTTGCCCGCGCCGTTATGGCCGATCAGACCAATGCGGTCGCCCGGGTTGAATCGCAGATCGACGCTGTCCAGCGCACGCACCACGACGACACCGTCATTGTCCTCGGCGATCGAATTGCGACGGCCAAGTCGCATGACCTGTTTCTTGAGAGAGCGGCCTTGTACGTCGTAGATGGGCAAATCGAGGGTTGCGCCCTTGAGTTCGATGAACGCCATGTCTTTCTTTCCTCTCAAACCCAATACGGAATGCGTTTCAGATATCGCCCGGTCATCGTCAGCGCGAGCGCCCATCCGACCACGGCCATGCCCACTGTCACCTCCCAGGTAATCGCGCTCGGCGCCATACCAGTCAGCGGCGCACGCACGAGTTCTATCAGGTGCGCCAAAGGATTCCATTCAACGATGAACGAAAAACGCGTCAGCGAATCAGGGCGGTAGATGATTGGCGTCACGTAAAACGCAACCTGCAACAACGCTGCAGTGATTTGCGGCAGATCGCGGAAGCGTGCCGATAAGAGGCCGGCCATCATCGCGATCCACATGGCATTGAGCATGTACACCACTAGCGCCGGCACGAACAGCGGCAACACTTCCCAGTTCTTAATGCCGAATACGCCGAGCAGCACGACGACGATGACAAAGTTGTGCGCGAGAATCACCAGGTTGCGCCACACGACCTGCAGGATGTAAATCAGTTTGGGCGTGGCCGCTTGACGGATATACGTACCGCTTGCGATATACGCTATGCTGCCTTCCTGCACCGTGGATGAGAATGATGTCCACAGAACCAGGCTGATCGCGAGAAACGGCAGATACTCGCCCATCTTCATGCCGAAGAGCGTTCCGTACACGACGCCGATGGAGCCGATCATGACACCCATGCTGATCGTCAGCCAGAACGGCCCGACTCGCGAGCGCGCGTAGCGCTGCCTGACCTCGAGCCAACCAAGCAGAGTCCATAGCCGCCAGGACGCCAGACTATTCTCCAGATCTTCAAAGATTTGGGTAGACATCTTAAATAGGGTTCGAATCTGGTTGATGAGTTCAGTAAACCTGCTGCCTCACGGTTGCTGCAATTTGCCCATCCGTCCTGTGAGTCCATGCCAGATGCCAAGGAGCGACATCCAGACATGCCGGACGCGCGGACGGAGCCATACACCGTAGATAACGAGCCGGACCGGCATCGCCACGAGCTCCGTCCATTTCCATCTCCACGGCATATAGCCACGCAGAATCAGGTTGGTGGCGTTACGAAACAGATAGTAGTGACGAAGCGGACCGTGACTGGGATACACCCGGCCGAATATGCGGATCGGTTCGCCCCCGAGGGTATGACTTAGACGAAACGCCGGCGCGCCGAGGACCGAATAATCACGGGCACGCGCCCGGACGCACCACTCGAGATCGACGAAATCGATAAAGAGCTCGTCGTCCATCGGGCCGATGTCGGCCCATGCCGCCGCATTGATGCACGATCCGGAGGTGATCAGGAAATCGGCCTCGATCAGACCTCCGCCGACGGCGGGAACGCGTTCCAGCGCCGGAAATGCAAACCGCACGAAACGCGTCACACCGCCTAACCTTTCATCGATGTAGGCAGGCCCGACCACCGCGACTCGTTTGCCACGGCGCGACTCGTCTTCCAGGAGACGTGGCAATCCTTCGAGCAGTTCCGCAGACGGATCGCTATCCTGATCGAACAGCAAAATGAACTCGCAGCCCGCATCGATCAGTATCGAAACACCTTGATTGAGCGCCGTGGCAATGCCTAGGTTTGCGCCATTCGGCCAATACAGAACGTTGCTCGAAAGGGCTGCCGCAGTCCGCGACGTGTCGCCTTCGGTATTGTCGATGACGACGCACGCTCCGAAAGCCGAGAGCCGCTCTGTCCGCTTGATACATGCTTCGTCTGGATGATAGAAGACGACGACTACGCCGGTCCGTGCCTGAACCATGTTCTGCCGCTAACTCGTATGTGAAACGTTCAGCCCGCTGTGCCCGGACATACACAAACGCAGGCAATCGTCCCACGAGAGAGCCTGGGCACCGAACGCTGCCTGAAACTTCACCCCGGACATACGGGAATTGTGCGGTCTCGCCGCAGGCGTCGGATAAGCCGATGCCGGAATCGGCTTGACGATCGGCTTCTTCGCCAAATCCGAGAGATCGAAAATCGCCTGCGCGAATCCATGCCACGACGTCGCACCGCCCGCCGTCAGGTGATACACCCCCGACTTCTCCGACCACCATCCGGCGTCCGCCACCGCGCCCTGCGCCAGCACATTCGCAGTCAACGCCGCGATCGTCACCGCCCACGTCGGCGCCCCGATCTGATCCGCGACCACGCTCAACTCTTCCCGCTCCGCGCCCAAGCGCAGCATCGTCAGCAGAAAGTTCTTTCCACGCGTGCCATACACCCAGCTCGTGCGAAAAATCAGATGATCGCATCCCGATGCGGCGATCGCTTGCTCGCCCGCCAGCTTGCTCTTGCCGTAGACGTTCTGCGGATTCACCGCATCGTCCTCAACATAAGCGCCGTCCTTCGTGCCATCGAACACGTAATCGGTCGAATAATGAACGAGCGCCGCGCCCAGACGCTTCGCCTCTTCCGCCAGCACGCCCGGCGCTTCGCCATTGGCCCGCATGGCGGCATCGACTTCGCTCTCCGCCTTATCCACCGCCGTATAAGCCGCCGGATTCACGATCAGCGCAGGCTTCACGTCACGCACGACGCGACGAACCTGATCGAGATCGCTCAGATCGAGCCGGCTACTATCCACCACCACCACGTTGCCCAATCCTTGCAGCGTGCGCGCCAGCTCAAAACCGACCTGACCATTCACGCCGGTCAGAAGAATGTTCCGCTGTGCCGCGCCGCTCATTCGAACACCTCGGCATCCGCCAGCTGCTTGCCCGCCGCATCCTTCGCCGCCAGCAGCGGCTCGAAATCGATCGGCCATTCGATACCGATCGACGGATCGTTCCACACGATGCTGCGCTCATGCGCCTGATACCAGTAATCGGTCGTCTTGTAGAGAAACTGCGCCGACTCCGACAGCACGACGAAGCCGTGCGCGAAGCCCGGCGGCACCCACAATTGCCGATGGTTGTCGGCGGACAGATTCACGCCCACCCACTTGCCGAAATTCGGCGAGCTCTTGCGGATATCGACGGCGACGTCGAACACTTCGCCTTCCACCACGCGCACGAGTTTTCCCTGCGCATGCTGGATCTGATAGTGCAGACCGCGCAGCACGCCCTTCGCCGAACGCGAATGGTTGTCCTGCACGAACTCCACGCCGCTCTCCACCTGCTCGGCAAACTCACGCGCGTTGAAGCTCTCGTAGAAGAAACCGCGCGCATCGCCGAACACTTTCGGCTCGATGATCTTGACTTCGGGCAGCGCGGTAGCGGTTACTTGGATGGCCATGCGACTTGGTCCTTCGAGAGATTGATGAGATATTGACCGTATGCGTTCTTCGACAGCGGCTTGGCCAGCGCGAGCAGTTGCTCCTCGCCGATCCATTGCTGGCGATAGGCGATCTCTTCGGGACACGCCACCACCAGACCCTGCCGCTTCTGCAGCGTGGCGATGAACGTGGCCGCCTCGATCAGCGAGTCGTGCGTGCCGGTATCCAGCCACGCGTAACCGCGCCCCATGATCTCGACATCGAGCTTCTTCATGGAGAGATAGCGCGAGTTCACATCGGTGATCTCGAGTTCGCCGCGCGGCGACGGCTTGATGTCCGCCGCGATATCGCACACCTGACTGTCGTAGAAATACAGCCCGGTCACGGCGTAGTTCGAACGCGGTTTGGCCGGCTTCTCTTCGATCGACAGCGCGTGGAACTTGTTGTCGAACTCGACCACGCCGTAACGCTCCGGATCGTGGACGTGATAGGCGAAGACGGTGGCGCAATCGGTGCGCGCATCGGCGCTGGCGAGTTGCTTGGCCAGATCGTGACCGTAGAAAATGTTGTCGCCGAGAATCAGCGCCGACGGATCGTTGCCGACGAACTCACGCCCGATGATGAACGCCTGCGCCAGCCCGTCCGGCGACGGCTGCACCGCGTACTGGATGTTCATGCCCCACTGGCTACCGTCGCCGAGCATCGACTCGAAGCGCGGCGTGTCCTGCGGCGTGGAGATCACCAGCACGTCGCGGATGCCCGCGATCATCAGCGTCGACAGCGGATAGTAGATCATCGGCTTGTCGTACACCGGCAGCAGTTGCTTCGACACCGCGTGCGTGATCGGATACAGCCGCGTGCCGGAGCCACCAGCGAGAATTATGCCTTTGCGCGCCATCGTCAGTTCCTCACGCGCGCTGCGCGTAGTTCGTCTCGACCCATTGCCGGTACTCGCCGGACGCCACTTCGTCGGCCCACGGCTGATTGTCCAGATACCACTGGACCGTCTTGGCGAGACCGGTTTCGAAGGTTTCCGCCGGCTTCCAGCCGAGTTCGCGTTCGAGCTTGCGCGCATCGATCGCGTAACGGCGGTCGTGGCCCGGACGATCCTTCACGTAAGTGATCTGATCGCGATACGAACCGGTCGCCTTGGGCTTCAGAAGGTCGAGCAGATCGCACAGCGTATGCACGACTTCGAGGTTCTTCTTCTCGTTCCAGCCGCCGACGTTGTAGGTCTCGCCGAGCGCGCCGCGCGCCAGCACTTCGCGGATGGCCGAGCAATGGTCGCCCACGTACAGCCAGTCGCGCACGTTCTGGCCATCGCCGTAGACCGGCAACGGCTTGCCGCCGAGCGCGTTGGCGATCATCAGCGGAATCAGCTTCTCGGGGAACTGGTACGGGCCGTAGTTGTTCGAGCAGTTGGTCGTCAGAACCGGCAGGCCGTAAGTGTGGTGATACGCGCGCACCAGATGGTCCGAACCCGCCTTGGTGGCCGAATAAGGGCTGTTCGGCGCGTACGGCGTGGTCTCGGAAAACTGCGGATCGGTGGCGGAAAGCGAGCCGAACACTTCGTCCGTGGAGACGTGCAGGAAGCGGAACGCCTGCTTCTCCGCTTCGGGCAGCTTGCTCCAGTACATGCGCGTGGCTTCGAGCAGGACGAACGTGCCGACGACATTGGTCTGCACGAAATCGGCCGGGCCGTGGATCGAACGATCGACGTGACTTTCGGCGGCGAAGTGCAGGATGGCGCGGGGCTGATGCTTGGCGAGGAGTTCGTCCATCGCCGCGCGATCGCAAATGTCCGCGCGGGCGAACACGTGCCGCGGGTTGTTCTGAAGCGATTTGAGCGTGCCGAGGTTGCCCGCATACGTCAGTTTGTCGACGTTGAGCACGGTTTCGTCAGAAGCTGCGAGCCAGTCCAGCACAAAATTAGCGCCGATAAAGCCTGCGCCGCCCGTCACGAGAATCATAAGTACCCTCTTGGCCGCTCTTTCAGCCGGCAAACCGCCCGAAAGACCACTCGAAAAATGTGAAAAATTTGCGTCTTATTCGCATGAATCACGCCGAACGGGAACCTATGACCGATTTAGCGGTCACCGCGCGCGGCGTGCGATCAACCACCCATTATAAAGTCCGGCCCTGCAAAAACTACACGCATAACAACTTGATACAGCTAGGCATTTGCGCTTGCACGGCGTAACTAAAAGACAAAATGCGACTATCGCGCGCGCAGAAACTATTCGCCGTCTGTTTCATAATGAATGCCTCGACGATACACCTCCGTCGCGATGCGCACGACGCCTTCCTCGCACGTCGCCGACCAACCCGCATCCCATCCGCGACTCAATGACCGACGCTTCGCATCTCACCGGCAGCGCTTCCGCCCCGCTCGTTTTCGGCGATCTCCAGGGCTGCTGCGATCCCTTCCGCCAGCTTCTGAAAAAGGCCGCCCCCGCGCGCGATACCCCGCTCTGGTTTGTCGGCGATCTCATCAATCGCGGCCCGAAATCGTTGCAGACGCTGCGCGATGTCATCGCGCTCGGCGCACGCGCGACGGTCGTGCTCGGCAATCACGATCTGAATCTGCTGTCCGTCGCGGCCGGATTGCGCAAGCCGAAGAAAGGCGACACGCTCGACGATATCCTCGCCGCGCCCGATGCCACCGATCTCATCGAATGGGTGCGTCACAAGCCGGTCGCGCATTTCGAACACGGCGCGCTGATGGTCCATGCGGGCGTGCTGCCGCAGTGGGACGTGACGATGACGCTGGAACTCGCGCATGAACTCGAACGCGCGTTGCGCGCGCCGAACTGGAAAGAGACGCTGGCGGAGTTGTACGGCAACGAGCCGCATTGTTGGGATGACACGCTCAAGGGCATGGATCGCCTGCGCGTGACGTACAACGCGTTGACGCGCATCCGTTTCTGCACGCCCGATGGCGCGATGGAATTCGCCAACAACGGCGGCCCGAGCGCCGCGCCGCCCGGCTATCTGCCGTGGTTCGACGTGCCGGGACGTCGCACGCGGGATACGACCATCGTGTTCGGACACTGGGCCGCGCTGGGTCTGATGATCCGCGACGACGTGCTGTGTCTCGATTCGGGCTGCGTGTGGGGCAACAAGCTGTCGGCGGTTCTGCTGACCGCCGATCCGAAGCAGCGCGTGGTCACGCAGGTGAGTTGTGCGATGAAGAAGTAGCGTCGAGCGGCTGCGTCAGCGGCGTACCGGCCGCCACGGCGGGCGCGCCGCGCATCGAGTCGAGCGCGAGTTGCACGGCCGCCTGCGCTTCGCTTGCGAGCAACCGCCGATCCGCGCCCGGCGCGAGCGGGTTGCACACGTAGAGATGCGCGGTCAGCGGTTCGGCGCGCAGCACCGCGTTGAGCGAATCGTTGAGCGACATGTCGCCGATATACGCGGGCGCGGTCGAGAGCATGCCGCGCGCGTCTTCGTACATCAGGCAGACCGGCTGCACCGGCACCGATGCCGACACCGCCGCCTGAAACATGTTGGCGTGGAACGGCAGCAGCGCGCGGCCATCGGTGGTCGTGCCTTCGGGGAACACGCACATCATCTCGCCCGCGTGCAGGCGGTTCGCCAGTTCGTGCATGATGCGTTTCGCATCGCTACGCTTTTCGCGCTGCACGAACACCGTGCCCAGTTGCTCCGCGAGCCAGCCGACGACCGGCCACTTGCGAATTTCCGCCTTCGAGACGAACGGCGTCGGACGCCACGCGTTAATCACGTAGATATCGATCCACGAGATATGGTTGCCGACCACCAGCACGCAGGCATCGAGCCGCGCTTCGTCGTTATGGACGACGAGTTTCATCCCCGACAGCCGCAGCATCTTGAGCGACCATTGGCGATTCAACTCGCTGCGCTCCGCCGCGGACACGCGCGAAAAACGCGTCGCGACGACCCACATGCCGACCAGCAGATGAACGACCAGACGCAGTTTGCGTAACGCGATGCCCATGCTCGAATACCGTCAGCGTGCTTCGAAAGCGAGATGGCCGCCGACGATCGTGGCACGCACGCGCGCCGGCAGTTCGTAACCGAGGAACGGCGTATTGCGTCCCTGGCTCTTGAGCTTCAGCGGATCGACGCGCCATGCAGCGTTGGCATCGAACACGCAGAGGTCGGCGAGCGCGCCCACGGTGATGCGGCCCGCCGGCAGCTTCAGCACATCGGCGGGAGCGGACGTGATGCGCGCGAGCGCCTTCGCGAGCGGCACCTTGTTTTCGTTCGCCCACTTCAAGGTCAGCGACAGCAGCAGTTCGAGACCGGTCGCGCCCGGCGTCGCTTCGGCGAACGGCAGCAGCTTTTCGTCGTCGTCGAGCGGCGTGTGATCGGAACAGATCGCGTCGATCGTGCCGTCTTCCAGACCCGCGCGAATCCCTTCGCGGTCGCGTTGCGAGCGCAGCGGCGGATCGAGGCGGAATTGCGCATCGAAATAGCTGATATCGACATCGGTCAGATGCACATGGTTGACGGTGACATCGCACGACACCGCGAGCCCTTCGGCCTTTGCCGCGCGCACCAGCGCCACGCCCGCCGCCGACGACAGATGCGACAGATGCACGCGCGCGCCCGTGATGCGCATCAGCTCGAAAATAGTATGCAGCGCGATGGTTTCCGCCGACATCGGCACGCCCGACAACCCGAGCCGCGACGCCACCGCGCCGTTCGCCGCCACGCCGTTCGCCGCCACGCCGCCACGCGACATGTAGGCATCCTGCGGACGCAGCCACACGGTGTAGCCGTAAGTCGTCGCGTACTGCAGCGCGCGCAGCAGGGTGCGCGTATCGACGATGGGATTATCGGCCTGCGAGAAGCCGACGCAACCCGCTTCCGTCAGCTCGACCATTTCGGTAATCGTCTCGCCCTTCAACCCGACCGTCAGTGCGCCCAGCGGATACACATGCGCCAGATGCAGCTTCTGCGTGCGGAACTTGAGCATTTCGACGAGACCGGGCTCGTCGAGCACGGGGTCCGTATCTGGCGGACAGACGAGGCTCGTCACGCCGCCGGCCATCGCGGCGGCCATCTCGGATTCGAGCGTCGCCTTGTGTTCGAAGCCCGGCTCGCGCAGCCGCGCCGACAGATCGACGAAGCCCGGCGCGATGATCAAGCCGTTCGCGTCGATGACCTTCGCCGCGTGAAAGTCGGCCGGCGCCTCGCCGATGCCGACGATCCGCCCCGCCGCGATAAACACGTCCTTGCGCTCTTCCGTGCCCGCCGCCGGGTCGATGATCGTGCCGCCCTGAATCTGGATCTTCATGTCTTGATCGCTGCTTAATCGCTGTTACCGGCCACAATGCCCATCACCGCCATCCGCACGGCGATACCGAAAGTCACCTGATTCAAAATCACCGATTGCGGGCCGTCGGCCACCTGCGAATCGATTTCCACGCCGCGGTTCATCGGGCCGGGATGCATCACGATGGCATCGGGCGCGGCGAGCGCGAGACGCTCGGGCGTCAAGCCCCAGCTCTTGAAATATTCCTGCGCAGACGGCAGCAGCGCGCCGCTCATCCGTTCGTTCTGCAAACGCAGCATGATGATCACGTCGACGCCCTTCAGGCCTTCGTCGAGGTTGTGATAGACATGCACGCCCATCTGATCGAGATTGCTCGGCAGCAAGGTGCGCGGACCGATCGCGCGCACTTCGGGCACGCCGAGCGTGGTCAGCGCATGAATGTCCGAACGCGCCACGCGCGAATGCAGAATGTCGCCGACGATTGCCACGCGCAGCTTCGTGAAGTCGCGCTTGTAATGGCGGATCGTGTACATGTCGAGCAAGCCTTGCGTCGGATGCGCGTGACGGCCATCGCCCGCGTTGATCACGTGCACATGGGGCGCGCAATGCTCGGCGATCAGATACGGCGCGCCGCTCGACGCATGACGCACGACGAACATGTCGGCGTGCATCGCGGAGAGATTGTTGATCGTGTCGAGCAGCGATTCGCCCTTGCTCGTCGACGACGCGTTGATATTCAGATTCAGCACGTCCGCCGACAGACGCTTCGCCGCGATTTCGAACGTGGTGCGCGTGCGCGTCGAGTTCTCGAAGAACAGGTTGAAGACCGACTTGCCGCGCAGAATCGGCACCTTCTTGACTTCGCGATCGGTGACGCTGACGAACTGTTCGGCCGTATCGAGGATATGCGTGACGATGGAACGCGGCAGCCCTTCAATGGTGAGCAGATGCTTCAGCTCGCCGTTTTTCGTGAGCTGCGGGTTGCCCTTGAGAAAGCCGTAACGGAACGTGTCGGCGCTCTTGTCCGATGATGACGTGCCCGCAACGGCAGCGCCCTGAGTGGCGGTATTCATGATGACTCTGCTTTAGAAAATGAGCGCCGCGCGTTCAGTGCGCGCGTGTTTCCGTCGTGAATTCGAACGCGCCGCTTTCCTGGCGCGACAGCACGAGATTCTCGTTCGCCTGCAACTCGACCGTCGCGCCGACGAAGCGCGCGGCGACCGGCATTTCGCGTCCGCCGCGATCGGCGAGTACGGCGAGTTCGATCGCGGCAGGCCGGCCGTAATCGTAGAGTTCGTTGATCGCGGCGCGCACCGTGCGTCCGGTCGACAGCACGTCGTCGATCAGGATGATGCGGCGGCCGTTCACGTCGAAGGGCAAGTCGGTGGGACGCGCCTGACTGTGCAAGCCCTTCTTCGCGTAATCGTCGCGATGCAGCGCCACATTGACCACGCCGAAGCTCGGCGCGTTCAGATCCTTCGCCAGCCGCTCGGCGAGCCACACGCCGCCGCTGTAGATGCCCGCGAGCACCGCGCCGTCGTCCGCTGCAAGCGTCTGCCCGTAAGCGGCGCGAAGCTGGTCGGCGAGCGCGTGATAGAGCGCTTCGGCATCAATGGAACGCATGGTCTTGAGGAAGTCCGTCGAGATATTGTTGAAGGATCACGCGGGCGGCTTCGGCGTCGATATCGTCGAAGCGGCCGCGCGCGTTGGTGCGCACGCCGCGCGCGCGCAGATCGGCTTTGGCATCGACGGACGAATAGCGCTCGTCCACCCATTGCACCGGTACATTGAAGCGGCCGTTAACCTGATTGCCGAAGCGTTTAGCGAGCGCCGTCATTTCGTGCGGCGTGCCGTCCGGATGCATCGGCAGGCCGACGACGATGGTGTCGGGCTTCCACTCCGCGACCAGCTTGCCGATTTCCTCGAAGCGATACTCACGGCTGCGGTTCTCGACGACGACCAAGGCACGCGCATTGCGAGTCAGCGTATTGCCGACGGCGACACCGATGCGTTTCTCGCCGTAGTCGAATGCCAGCAGCGTGGCTTCGCGACTCATGCGTGCCCTGCTTCGCCGGACAACATGGAACGCGATACGCCGAGCAGCGATAGAGCCGCTTCGAGACGATCTTCGGCGGGCACGTCGAAAATGATGCGCGGATCGGCTTCGACCGTGAGCCAGCCATTCTTGGAGATTTCTTCCTCGAGCTGGCCCGTGCCCCAGCCGGCATGACCGAGCGTAAGCAGGAAGCGATCGGGACCCTTGCCGCTGGCGACTGCTTCGAGCACGTCTTTCGAGGTAGTCATGGCAAGTCCGCCCGGTACGCTCATGGACGAGCTGTACGGTTCGTCTTCGTTTTCTTCATGCAACACGAAGCCGCGCTCCGTTTGCACGGGTCCGCCGAAGTACACGGGAAGATGAACGAGCGGTTCGATCTCGAGCTTGAGATCGATGCGATTGAAAAGCGACTGGAGATCGATGTCCGTCGGCCGGTTGATGACGAGGCCGAGGGCGCCTTTCTCGGTGTGATCGCAAAGGTAGACCACGGTTCCTGAAAACGTCGGATCGGCCATGCTGGGCATGGCAATCAGGAACTGATTCGTCAAATTGATGCGATCGGAAGTCTTGGACATAATTCAGAATTTTACCAAAGGCGCGACGAGATGGCCGACTTTGATCTGGGCCTGGTCTGGTTTCGGCGGGACCTGCGCACGGCAGACAATGCTGCACTCTATCACGCGCTCACACGCTGCCGTCGCGTGCTGTGTGCGTTCGTTTTCGACCGCGATATCCTCGCGCCGCTCGACAAAAAAGACCGGCGCGTGGCGTTTATTCACGCCAGCGCGACGGAACTGGATCGCGCGTTGCGCGAGGCGGGCGGCACGCTGATCGTGCGGCACGGGCATCCCGTGCACGACATTCCGGCGCTGGCACGCGAATGCGGCGTCAATGCGGTGTTCGCCAATCGCGATTACGAGCCGAGTGCGAAGGAGCGCGACGACGCGGTGGCGAAGACACTCGCGAGCCACGACATCGCGTTTTTCAGCTTCAAGGATCAGGCCGTTTTCGATCATGACGAAGTGATGACAGGCGCGGACAAGCCGTACACGGTGTTCACGCCGTACAAGCGCAAATGGCTGGAAACGCTGACGCCGGACGCGCTGAAGCCGTATGCATCGGACGATCACCTGAACGCGCTGGCAAAACCGCCGTCGGGCGTCAAGCACGCCATACCGTCGCTCGCCGAACTCGGTTTCGCCGATGCCCACGCGCCCGCGTTCCCTGCCGGCACGAGCGGCGCGTACGAATTGATCGACGACTTCCGCGATCGCATGACGGACTACGATCACGCACGCGAATTCCCCGCGAAAAAAGGCCCGAGCTATCTCGGCGTGCACTTGCGCCACGGCACCGTGTCGATTCGCGCGCTCGCCCGCCTCGCGAACGACGCGCAACGTCACGGCGACAAGGGCGCGCAGACGTGGCTTGGCGAGCTCATCTGGCGCGAGTTCTATTTCTCCGTGCTGCATCATTTCCCGCATGTCGGCGTGCCGGGTGATCATCGCGCGTTCAAGCAGGAATACGATCGCATCGCGTGGGAAACGTGAGACGCCGCCGACGCGGATTTCGCCGCGTGGTGCGCCGGGCAAACCGGTTATCCGCTGGTCGATGCGGCAATGCGGCAGATCAACGAGTCGGGCTATATGCACAACCGGCTGCGCATGGTGGTGGCGAGCTTTCTGACGAAGGATCTCGGTATCGACTGGCGGCGCGGCGAAGCGTATTTCGAAGCGCTTCTCAACGATTTCGAGCTGTCGAACAACAATGGCAGCTGGCAATGGGCCGCGTCCAGCGGATGCGATGCGCAACCGTATTTCCGCATCTTCAATCCGATCACGCAGTCCGAGAAGTTCGATTCGGCGGGCGTGTTCATTCGCCATTACGTGCCGGAAATCGCGGGGCTGTCGAATCGCGATATTCACGCGCCGTGGCGCGCGAAGCCCGATGCGCTGAAAGAAGCGAAGATTGCGCTCGGCGCCGATTATCCGCAGCCGATCGTCGATCACGACGCCGCGCGCAAACGCACGCTCGCGCGTTACGACGTGGTGCGTGGTGCGCGGTCCGGGCAAGCGCAAGGCCGGTCCCGGCAAGAACGAAGATTAGCGCGCCAGCGCGACGGGCCGCTCGATCATCGACGTCAGCGCGACGACCGATGCCCGTCCGTCCGACGGCGCGATGCCCGCTGCCGCCTGATGCAGCATCGAGCGCAGCATGTGGGCGGCGCGTTCGGGCACGGCGGCGTCCAGCCCGCGCGTATCGCCCGAATCGTGGTGCTCGCCCGGACGCGCCTCGCCGTGATGCGCGACGCGCCGCCACGCGAGCCCGAGCGTATCGGCGAGCAGCGCGACGTGGCCCAGCCCGAGCGCGCACGCCGCCGCGCCCAGCCGATGCGACGCATCCGCCGAATGCAGCGCCGCCGATGCATCCACGGTGCCGGTTTCGCTCGCCTTCGTGCCGCGCTCGACGAGCCCTTCGATCGACGCTTCCGCGCTCTGCAGAAAATTCTCGTAGGCGGTCGCGTTCACGCGCAATACGCCAAGATCGCGCGTGGCGGATTTGTGCGTGGCGTCTTCGTTCGCCTGCGCCGCGCCCTCTTCCCACGCCGCTTCCGACGCGGGCGTCCCGGCGATATGCCACGCCACCGTTAGACCGTAATCGCGCAGCACGTCGACGCGCTCGGCATCGTCGGGCGTTGCGCCGAACAGCGCGAAATCGCGCCACAGCAGCGCGAGCGTCGCGCGAACGAGCGAACGCGGCGCGTAGGTCGACGCATGCGCCTGATCCGCCAGCACCAGATTGAAGCGCGCGTAGAGACGCTTGATATCGGCGTGACCGTCCGGTTCCGCGCCGCCTTGCCGGTCGCCGCGCTCGCGCAGCGCCCACACGGTATTGAGCGCGAGACGCCAGAAATCGTACGGATCGGTGCTGCCGAGTTCGCCCAGACATTCGTCCAGACGCGTGTAGTGCTCGCCGATCTCGCCGGCGGGCGCGCGCAGCAGCTTGAGCAGTGCGTCCTCGTAATGGGCGCGCAGGCGCGCGAGCCGGTCCGGCGCGATGCCCGATAGCGTCGACGGCGCGATGGCGCGTCCCGCCAGCGCCAGATCGTCATACGAGACCGGCGCGATGCGCGTGTGATTCGCCAGCAGCGCGTGCAGCCCGCGATAGTGATCGAACAGCGCGGTCGAACACGACAGTTCGCGCAGATTGTGACGCTCGACGGCCGCGCCGAACACCGA
Organism: Candidatus Burkholderia verschuerenii; assembly: GCF_001189365.1. GTDB lineage: Bacteria > Pseudomonadota > Gammaproteobacteria > Burkholderiales > Burkholderiaceae > Caballeronia > Caballeronia verschuerenii. Next base: position 23,366 of record NZ_LFJJ01000049.1, read on the forward strand.
CAGCGCATCCGCGATGCGCCCGTGCGTCAACTCCGATTCCTCGCCGAGCGGCGCGACCAGCGCGAGCGCTTCGGCGAATCGCTGTGCCGGCAGCCAGCCCGCCGATTGCAGCGCGGAAATCGCCCGCTTCAGCACGGGCGCGGTTTCGCTTTGCCGCTGGAACGCGTGCAGCGCGTCGGCGAGAGCCATCTCCGCGAGCCGCACCGATCCGCCGCGCGGATTGGGCAGGGCTTCGAACTGAACGGGAAGATCGGGGCGAGAAGTCATAACGAGCGCTCACAGGCGAATTGCGCGTGCGTCGGGCGTGGCGCGCCCCGCATGCGGTTGGACGTCATCGCGGATACGGCGCATGCGCACACGCGCCCGCATTCGCGATTCCGGGCCGATTCCGGGCCGAGCCGCCGCCGGCATGATGCTGCTTCCTTCCAGCGTATGCCGTAATACGCCCGCGGAAGAATCGAATATCGTCGACGATCCTGGATCCGACGACACGCGTGAAACGATCCCGACCAAAAACCCGGCCCGCAAAAAGCGCGCGCCGCATGACGCGAATCATGCGGCGCGACGGAGCGTGCGGATCAGATCTGGACCATCTCGAAATCTTCCTTGCGGGCTCCGCATTCGGGACACGTCCAGTTGATCGGAACGTCCTCCCAGCGGGTGCCAGGCGCGATGCCTTCGTCGGGCAATCCCGCCTCTTCGTCGTAGATCCAGCCGCAGATCAGACACATCCAGCTTCTGTATTCCATACTCATGCCGCGTCGAAAGGTCGATTGAAATTAGGACATGATGGTACCGTGTTGCCGTGACGATGCCTAGCAAGCCGCCCGCCCGACGCCTCAGCCGGATGAAAACGCCCTGAAACGGCGCGCGTCGTGCGGCTGACAACCGGTTCGCAATCGTGCCGCCGCGCCGGAAAAAAGTGCGCAAAGACAGCAGCCGGAAGGCTTTAGGCCGCATAGTCGAACCTGATCGGGCGTGCCGCCGCTTCTGCATTCGATGCGCGCCCGCTTCGAGCCGAACCGTAAAAAAATCGAGCAATCAATCACAACAATGTCAGCATTTGCCATGACCGGCGATTCCCCACCGATCGTACTGACCTTCGGACTGTCGGACCCCACCGGCGGGTCGGGCCTGCAGGCCGACCTGCTGACACTCGCGAGCATGGGCTGCCACGGCGTCACCGTGCTCACCGGCTATGCCGTGCGCGATTCCGCCTCCTGCGACGAAGTCACCAGCCTCGATCCGGACACCGTCGCGACGCAGGCGCGCATGTTGCTAGAGGACATGCCGGTCACCGCGTTCAAGATCGGCGCGGCGACGCGGGCGGAAGTGGTGTCGGCGATCGCGGAAGTCGTCTCCGATTACGACGACGTGCCGCTGATCCTCGCGCCCGACTTTACGCTCGACGACGAACACGTGCTGTCCGCCGACGAGTTGCGCGAGTCGCTGGCCGATCTGCTGGTGCCGCAGACGACCATGCTGATCGCCGACAGCGCTACGCTTTTGCAGCTCGCCCAGCCGGACAGCGACGCCGAAGCGCCGACGCTCGACACCGCGATCTCGCACATTCTCGCGCAGGGCTGCGAGTACGTGCTCGCGATGGAAACCGGCACTCATCGACATGTGAACACGTTGTACAGCGAGGAAGGACAGGTTCGGCAGGACATGTGGGACCGCAGCGTGCATCGCGTGATGGGCCTGACCGATACGCTTGGCGCGGCGGTCGCCGCGTTGCTCGCCAACGGTCAGGAACCGGCGGAAGCGGCGCGCGAGGCGCAGGAATATGTGTTTCAAGCGGCGCGCGCGGCGTTCCGGCCCGGCATGGGCGCGTATTTGCCGGATCGTTTTTTCTGGGCGCGCTCGAACGACGCCGACGAGGATGGCGAAGCTTCGTCGCTGCCCGACGAATCCCCCGGACAATCCGGAGCGGCGCGGCACTGACATCAATCAGGGAGCCACAGCGAGCGCATGCCGTATCGATTGCCCCATCTGCACAAGCCTGGCCCGCAAGGTGCGATCCGCATCGGCTGCGCGGGCTGGGGATTGTCGAGCGCCGTGTCGTCGAGCTTTCCCGGCGAAGGCACGCATCTCGAACGTTATTCGCACGTGCTGACGTGCGTCGAAATCAATTCCAGTTTCTACAAGCCGCATCGCGATCAGACGTACGCGCACTGGGCGCAGAGCGTGCCCGATTCGTTCCGCTTTTCGGTCAAGCTGCCCAAGTCGATCACCCATGACGCGCGTCTCGTCGATACCGAAACGCTGATCGACGAATTCCTGCATTCGGCCGGACAGTTGGGCGACAAGCTCGGCTGCTGGCTCGTGCAACTGCCGCCCAGCCTGCCCTTCGATCACGATCTCGCCGAGCGTTTTTTCAGGACGCTGCGCGAGCGCACGCAGCTTCCGATCGCGTGCGAGGCGCGTCAGCACGGCTGGTTCACGACGCAGGCCGCCGCGCTGCTGAAGGCGCATCACATCGCCTACGTCGACGCCGATCCGACTCCCGACGAGTGCGAGATCAAGCATCGCGCGGATACGTCGCTGGTTTATGTGCGGCTGCACGGCTCGCCCGAGCTCTACAAGTCCTCGTACGACTACACCTATCTCGACGATGTCGCGCGCACGCTGCATCACCGCGCGAAGAAGACGCCGGAAGTCTGGTGCATTTTCGACAACACGGCGGAAGGCCATTCGTAACCGAACGCGCTGCATCTGATGGAGCGGCTGATCACGCATCACAAGCAGGCGCGACCGGAGAGCTTCTGTGCGAACGACGGCCAGCCGTATTTCATGACTGCTTCGAACTCTGACGATCGCTTGCCTGGTTCACATCGCTTCGCCCGCTCACGCGCAGAACGCCGCGCCACAGGCGACTCCTGCCGGCGACGGCACGTTCCTGCTGACGATCTTCCTCAAACACGATGAATCGAAGACGTTGCCGCAGATCAATCAGCAGTTGAAGGAACAGGGCTACTTCAAGCAATTTCCGCCACCGGGCGTAGAGGTGGTGTCGTGGTACGTGATGATGGGCATCGGACAAGTCGTGACGCTGCGCGTGCCGGCGGATCGGCTGCGTGAGGTGAACCGGGCGATCGAAAGTACGGCTTGGGGCGGGTATCGGACGGAGTTTTATCCGACTTACAACTACAAGGCGGCTGCGCAGAAGTTGCGGGAGGAGATGAATAAGTGAGGCACGTGGATCAATTGATGCCTGCTCGTTAAATCGAGCATTGGCACGATAAGGATCCTTCCTATGCTGACTGAGCTGACTGACATGACTGCCACCGACGTCACGCTCGAAACCTTCCGCGATGCGATGGCGCAACTCGGCGCCGCCGTCCACGTCATCACGACGGACGGCCCTGGCGGACGCGCGGGCTTCACGGCATCGGCCGTATGCAGCGTCACCGATACGCCGCCCAGCGTGCTCGTGTGCATCAATCGCACGTCGTCGGCGTATGCGGCGGTGAACGCGAACGGCCGCGTGTGCATCAATACGCTGAGCGCCGATCAGCACGACGTGTCCGTGGGCTTTTCGAAGAAAGGCACGATGGACGATCGCTTCGCGCACGGCACATGGATCGAACAGAACGGCGCGCCGCCGCGTCTCGCTGATGCTTCCGCTTCCATCGATTGCCGGATCGTGAGCCGGACCTCGGTCGGCACGCACGATATCCTGATCTGCGAAGTCGGCGAGATCGTCAGCAATGCGCATCCGGGCGTGCTGATTTACTACGATCGCAAATATCATCGCGTCATGCGCGGCTGAGACGCACGACGATGGAAATGTAATCGTTGCGTTATTCGCTGCGGCAATTGCGGTACTTCGTGGTCACCGCCGAAGCCTTGTCCTTTACCGCCGCCGCACGCAGGCTGCATATTTCGCAGCCTTCCATCTCGACCGCGCTGGCCGATCTCGAAGTGTCGTTCGGCGTGCAGCTTTTCATTCGGCATCATGCGAGCGGGTTGTCGCTGACGCAGGCCGGACGCGATCTGCTCGGGCAAGCGCGCAATCTGCTGAAGATCGCCGAAGAGTTGCAGATGACGGCCAAGGAAATGGATGGCGGAATGACCGGCGTGATCGCGCTCGGTTGTCTCGTGTCGCTTGCGCTGCCGCTGATGCCGGGGCTGATCAGCCGCTTCACCGCCGATTACTCGGGCATTTCGTTTCGCACGATGGAAGCGCATCAGGACGGGCTCATGCGCGGCCTTCACGACGGCTCGCTCGATATCGCGCTGACCTACAGTCTCGACATTACCGAAGATATCGCCTTCACGCCGCTGCTCGCGCTGCCGCCGTATGCGATTTTGCCGCGCACGCATCGGCTGGCTCGCGCGCGCAAGGTGTCGCTTGCCGATCTGCTCGACGAGCCTTATGTGATGCTCGATCTGCCGCATAGCCGGGAGTATTTTGCCGCGCTGTTCGATTCGGTCGGGAGTCGGCCGGTGCCGGCGTATCGGTCTTCTCAACCGGAGGTCGTTCGCGGGATGGTCGCGAACGGGCTGGGTTATTCGCTGTTGAATTTTCCGCTCAAGTCGATGCGGACGGTCGATGGCGAGGACTTTGTCGTCAAGCGGTTCAAGGATCAAGTTAATGCCACTACGCTTGGGATTGCTCAGTCGCGGACCATGAGGCCTCGGCAGGTTGTGCATCGGTTTGCTTCGTTTTGTGAGAATGCGATTCGTAGATTGCAGTTCGATGCTGCTTAGGTTGTCGCTCTTGGTTCGTTTGTCGCGGGTTTTTATTCAGTAACCGCCTCCCCGGCGGAGGGGTGACTTTCTTTGCGGCTGCAAAGAAAGTCACCAAAGAAAGCAGCTTCTTGATCGCACCGCTGTCCTTCCCCGCGCTACCGGTGTCATACATGCTCCAGCAGCCTGGCGGGGCGCCAGGCTTCTCTCGAGTTAGTCCTTCTTTTATTTGGCATCTTTATTTTTAATGCAACGACGAATTTCCGTTGAACGGCATGTTGTGTGTGCTCGCAATATCGAAGAACTTCGCTTGATGGCGCAGCGCCGTCTGCCTAACTTCATCTTCGAATATGTCGATTCGGGCGCCGAAGACGAACGCACGCTCGCCGCCAATCGCTCCGCCTTCGATCACTGGCGCTTCGTGCCCGATGCGCTCGTCGATTGCCAACAGCGCGATCTGCGTCAGCCGATTCTCGGCGGTATCAGCGCGTGTCCGCTCATCGTCGCGCCGACCGGCTATAACGGCATGCAACGTGATAAAGCCGATATCAAGCTCGCACAGGCCGCCGAGGAAATTGGCATTCCGTTTACGCTCAGCACCGTCGCGAACAGCACCTTCGAAGACGTGGCGCGCGCGACGCCCAAAGGCCGCACATGGCTTCAGCTCTACGTCATGCAGGACCGCGCGATCACCGAGAACCTGCTTGCGCGCGCCAAAGACGCCGGCTGTGACACCATCGTCGTGACCGTCGATGCCGTTCATTACGGCAATCGCGAATGGGATCGGCGCTGCTATCGCGATGGCATGTCGCTCAACCTGCGCAACAAGCTCGATGCGCTCATGCATCCGCGCTGGTTCTGGGATGTCATGGTGCCCGGCGGCGTCCCGACCTTCGCCAATATCGCGCAGTACATGCCGCAGGGTCAGGCGCGCGCGGACAACGGCGCGATCTTCGTCGCGCGTCAAATGGATGCGCGGCTTAACTGGGAGACGCTCGCGTGGCTGCGCGATCGCTGGCCGGGCAATCTCGTCGTCAAAGGCATTCTCAGCGCAGCCGATGCACAACGCGCCGTCGATCTCGGCGCGCAAGGTATCGTCGTCACGAATCATGGCGGACGGCAACTCGATGGCACGATTCCCGCGCTCGATGCGCTCGTCGATATCGCGCCGGTGTGCCGCGACAAGCTCGCGCTGATCGTCGATAGCGGCTTTCGGCGCGGTACCGATATCGTCAAGGCGCTCTGTCTCGGCGCCGATTCGTGATGCTCGGCGGCGCCGTGCTGTACGGCGTCGCGGCCGGTGGCAGCGCGGGCGCGGTGCGCGCGCTGACCATCCTGCGCGGCGAAATCGATCGGACGCTTGCGCAGCTAGGCTGCCGTTCGATCGGCGAGCTGCATCGGCGGCATGTCCGCCAGGTGAATCAGCCTCAATAACCCCGCTCGCGCTGAACCACGTTGTTCAGCGCATCGCCCGCGCGCAAGGAGCGGACGTTGGCGACGATCTGCTCCGCCACCGTCGCGCTCGTCGAAATAGCAGCGATATGTGGCGTGACGATCACCTTGTCGTGCGTCCACAAAGGATCGTCCGCCGGCAACGGTTCGCGCGCGAAGACATCGAGCAGCGCGCCGCCGAGTTGTCCTTCATCGAGCGCGGCGTGCAGATCGGCTGCGACGAGATGATCGCCGCGTCCGACGTGAATCAGACACGCGCCGCGATTGAGCTTCGCGAACAGCTTCGTCGACAAAATGCCGCGCGTGCTGGCCGTCAGCGGCAACAGACACACGATCATGTCGAGGCCGTCGAGGAAGGCGTCGAACTCGTTTTCGCTGAAGGGACGGACGTTCGCGATCTCGCATCCGCCGCGCGACCATCCGCGTACGTCGAAGCCCAGATTCGCGATCGATGCCGCCACCGTGCGCCCCATCACGCCCATGCCCATCACGCCGACGACCGTCTGTTCCGCAGGACGATGCGCGAACTGCAGCCAGCGCTGTTCCCTCTGCGCCTGCAGCAGACGATCCATCCCGCGATGAAAATGCAGCACGCCCCACACGACATAGTGCGCCATGATGCGCGCCTGCTCCGGATCGACGATGCGGCACAACGGCACGTCGCCGCCGCTTTGCTCCGCGAGAATATGATTCACGCCCGCGCCGATGCTGTGAATGAGCCGCAGATTCGGCAAGCCGCCATACGCGCCCGACGGCGGCAGCCAGCTGATCGCCACGTCGGCGTGCACGGCGTCAGGATCGTCGAGCGTCCATAGCGGAATGTCCGGCGCGTGCTGTCCGATCGCGTGCGCGTAGTGATGCGCGGCCCTGTCAGTAAATAGTCGGGCCTGCAAAATTGAATTTGCCGGAATGGACCCGACGACGCAGTCTGGTGCAGACGTAAACGCACATCTCAGCCAGGTCTGCAGCGCACGAGTAGAGGTTGAGGCATGACGTTGAGC
>NZ_LFJJ01000050.1 GCF_001189365.1 Candidatus Burkholderia verschuerenii
CGCCATCGGTTATATCGGGTCGGTTGACGCTTGCCGTGCAGCGATTGGCGTCTATGGTTTATTGTCGTCCGCGAACGCGCTTTTCCCCTTTTCGGCCCAGAGCGCACGCGCCTTGTCGCGGTCATCGCTTCTGAGTTTGTCGGCCATCCAGATCAGACCGCCGAGGATGACGGCGCGGTCATCGCCCGTCAGGTCCACGACGCCGGATTTGACGACGAGCCCGCCGAGTTCGATCAGATGCCGCGTGCGCTTGCGGCGCTCGACCTGCCAATCGCGCATGTCATGCCGCACCTTCTGTCCCTGATGGCGATTGCGCGCTGCGCGGTTGCGTTTGAGCGCTGTTGTCGTCGTCATCATTTGCCGATGCAGATCGCCGCGACCGTCCCCGAAACCACGCCGCTCCGCGCTTCGCCCACGCCTCCCGTCTCGCGCCGTCCTTCGTCTCTGCCAGCACGATCAATGCGCCTGCCAGTTCGTCGAGCGTGAGCGTGTCGGCCCCAGTGGCGATGACCAGTTCGCCGAGTTGCTGCACCTTCCGCGTCTTGAGTTCTTTCGCCCTGTCATCGAGCGCTTTCAGTTCGGCATCGTAGTCCCGTGGTTTGCGCATCGTCGTTTCCTTTCCGGTCGCAAGTGATCGATGCAGCGATGATAGTTGAGCATGTCGCGGAATGCTGTAATGTCGCCGGAACGGTCTGACACGGCGTGACCGGTCCCGAGAAATTCATTTCGAGGGCGCGCTTATACGTCGTTCCGACGTGCGCTCAGAGGTGTAGATGATCTGATCGCGATGGCGATCTATCATCTTCACGTCAAGGTCATCGGCCGTAAGGCCGGCTCCAGCGCGGTGGCGTCCGCCGCCTACCGCTCCGGCTCGCGGCTGCGCGACGAGCGCCTTGACCGCAGCCACGACTTTTCCGCCAAGCGCGGCGTCGTGCATTCCGAGGTGCTGCTGCCCGACGACGCGCCCGAGCATCTTTCCGACCGCGAACGGCTGTGGAACGAGGTCGAGGCCGTCGAGGTGCGCAAGGACGCCCAGCTTGCCCGCGAGGTCGAATTCTCCCTGCCGCGCGAACTGACGCAGGCGCAAGGCATCGAACTGGCCCGCGACTTCGTGCAGTCCGAATTCGTCGATCAGGGGATGATCTCCGATCTCAACGTGCATTGGGATTTTGCCGAGGACGGCAGTCCCAAGCCCCACGCGCATGTGATGCTCACCATGCGCTCGGTTGACGGGACCGGCTTCGGCGCGAAGGTGCGCGACTGGAACCGCACGGAGATGGTCGAGCGCTGGCGCGAGCGTTGGGCCGAGATCGCCAACGAAAGACTGGCCGAACTCGACATCGACGCCCGCATCGACCATCGCAGCCTTGAAGCACAGGGCATCGCGCTTGAGCCGCAAAGCCAAATTGGCGCACCGGCCCAGCGCATCGAGGGTGAAGGCATTGAAGCCGCCGACCGCGCCGAGATGTACCGCGAGATCGCGCGCAACAACGGCGCGCGGATTATCGCCGATCCGGGTGTGGCGCTGGACGCCATCACCCATCAGCAATCGACCTTTACGCGCCGGGATATGGCGATGTTCGCGCACCGGCACAGCGACGGGATGGACCAGTTCAACGCGGTCATGGGCGCGATGCGCAACGCCCCCCATCTAATCGAACTCGGCAAGGATGCTTTCGGCAACGACCGGTTCACCACCCGCGAGATGATCGAGGCGGAACAGCGCCTGCATCGCGCCGCAGACCTGATGGCGGAACGCGAACGCCACGCGGTCAAGAACGCAGACCGGCTGGCGGCGTTGTCCGATGCCGCACGGCGCAGCCTTGTCCTGTCCGGCGAGCAAGCCGATGCGCTGGCGCATGTCACGGACGGGCGCGATCTGTCTCTTGTCGTCGGTTACGCCGGGACGGGAAAGAGCGCCATGCTCGGTGTTGCCCGGCAAGCGTGGGGCGCGGCCGGTTACGAGGTCAAGGGTGTGGCGCTGTCCGGCATCGCGGCGGAAAACCTCGAAAGCGGATCGGGCATTGCGTCGCGCACCATCGCCAGTATGGAACATGGCTGGAAGAACGGCCACGATATGCTCACGTCCCGCGATGTGCTGGTCATCGACGAGGCCGGCATGGTCGGCACGCGGCAGCTGGAGCGCGTGCTGTCTCATGCTGCCGAGGCCGGCGCGAAAGTGGTGCTGGTCGGTGATCCGCAGCAACTGCAATCGATCGAGGCGGGCGCAGCATTCCGGTCGATCCACGAGCGTCACGGTGGCGCGGAGATCGGCGAGGTGCGCCGCCAGCGGGAAGACTGACAGCGCGACGCCACCCGCGATTTGGCGACCGGCAGGACGGGGACGGCGATCCATGCCTATGAGCGTCACGGTATGCTGCATGCCGCCGAAACCCGCGAGCAGGCGCGCGGCGATCTGATCGACAGCTGGGACCGTGACCGGCAGGCTTCGCCAGACAGCAGCCGCATCATCCTCACCCACACCAACGCCGAGGTGCGCGAACTCAACGAGGCCGCCCGCGACCGGATGCGGGCGGCGGGTGATCTGGGCGAGGACGTTCGCGTCACCGTCGAACGGGGCGAACGCAGGTTCGCCAGCGGCGACCGCGTGATGTTCCTGCAAAACGAGCGCAGCCTTGGTGTGAAGAACGGAACGCTCGGAACGATAGAGGCGGTCAGCACCCAGAGCATGACCGTGCGTACCGACGATGGCCGCTCAGTTGCCTTCGACCTGAAAGACTATGACCGGATCGACCACGGCTATGCGGCGACCATCCACAAGGCGCAGGGCATGACCGTGGACCGCACCCATGTTCTGGCGACGCCGGGCATGGACGCCCACGGCAGCTATGTCGCCCTGTCCCGCCACCGCGACGGCATGGACCTGCATTACGGTCGCGACGACTTCGGCGATCGGGACCGGCTCGCCCGCACCCTGTCGCGTGACCGGGCGAAAGACATGGCGTCGGATTACGAGCCGGCGCAGGCTTACGCTGAGCGGCGCGGCATCCGCTTCCGCGAGCGCGTCGCCGAGATCGTGCGCAAGGTTGTGCCGGAGAAGGTGCGCGAGCGGATCGGCGGCATGTTCGACGGGTTGCACCTCCCGGCAACGCCCACCGACAAGGCAGTGCCTGGCACAGGCGAGGTGAAGGGGCCGGAAAAGGAAAGGGCGGACCCGGAGGCGGCGTTGCGCAAGGCCCGCACAGATGCGCTCGTCCGCCATGCCCGGGCATCCGATGCGATCATGGAGGCCAAGCGGCAGGGGCTTACGCCGTCCGCCGAGCAGCGGCGCGAACTCGGTGCGGCACGGGATGCCTTCGATAAGGTCCGTCCGCATGGCTGGCAGGATGCGGAGGCCGCTTACAGCAAGGACAACGGCCTCGCCCGTGAAGCGGGAACCGGCAGGATCGGGCGCACCATCCGCGCCCTGCAACTCGAAACGGAAATCCGCACCGGGCGAGACGCGGATGCGGGTATCAGCCCGAACAGCCGTGCCGATCGCTTCATTGAGCGCTGGCAGAAACTCGGCCAGACCAGCCAGCGCCAGTACGAGGCGGGCGACATGTCCGGCTATAAATCCACGCGGCGCGCGATGGGCGACATGGCGAACAGCCTGCAACGCGATCCGCAGCTCGAATCCCTGCTTGCCAACCGCAAGCGCGAACTCGGCATCGCGTTCGACTCAGGCCGTCGTCTCGGCGACGAAATCGCCTTCCACGCCGGCATCGACCTCGGACGGGGACGTGGGATCGGAATTTGAAACCGTCCTATTTGCCGTCGTTTCTTCGCTATACTTCGCCACACCCCGATAGCGCATAAATAACTGTTGCATAACGGAAATTCTTCTTTCTGACTGGCTTGGAAACAACCAGCAGGAGGCAGCAAAGCCATGCGCGAACCAGAGCGTATCGTCCGAATGGAGACCGTCAAATCGCTGACCGGACTGTCACAGTCCACCATCTACCGAAAGATCAGGGAGGGCACGTTCCCCGCCCAACTCAAGATCAGCGCCAATAGCGCGGGCTGGCACGCATCCGAGATCAGCCGTTGGGTGGCGAACCCCACCGTGTGGCGTCCCCGGACCCGCAACGAGTTCGACTTCGATGACTGACGGCGCGGATCGAACAGGCGGCCCACGGCGCGTCAGGCCGCCCACGGCGTCGGAGCAGCTTGAGGAACTGCTGGGCTACCGCGTGCAAATGGGCCGCCCGCCCAAGCACGACCTCGGCACATGGACCGTCACCGACGACTGGCCCGATCCCGTCCCCGTCACCGATGCCGAAATCGAGGTGTTCGACCGCTGGTTCGGCGACCTGTTGATGAATTGTTCGGCTCCGCCCCTTGAGGGCAATGTCAGGGTCGAAATCGAGCTTGAAAATGGTACTATAAAATGATACTTTCCACTCCATGAAAAAGCGTCACAGAGCCACGCTGGAATTGATCTTCGCCCGCCCGGTCAACGGCTCAATCCGCTGGGCCGACATCGAGGCGCTGTTTGCAGCCCTCGGGGCGGAGATCAGCGAACGGGAAGGTTCACGCGTGGGCGTGTTCCTGTTCGGCGAAGTGCGGGTCTTTCATCGTCCGCATCCTTCACCGGATACGGACAAAGGTGCGGTTGCCAGCATCCGGAAATGGCTGGACGAACACGGAGTGAAGACATGAACAACGTCGTCGAAATCAATGGGGAAAAGGCGGTCATCGCTTTCGATCCAGAGATTCAGATGCTGCGCGGCGAGTTTGTCGGCCTGAACGGCGGGGCTGACTTCTATGCCGAAGGCGTGCGCGATCTGGTCGAGGAAGGCCGCAAGTCGCTGGCCGTCTATCTCGAAATGTGCCGGGAAAAGGGGATCGAGCCGCGCCGGAAGTTCTCCGGCAAGTTCAACGTCCGCCTCGATCCCGAGGATCATGCGGCGGCGGTCATTGCCGCCGCAGCGGCGGGCAAGAGCCTGAATGAATGGATCGTCGGCACGATCAGGGAGGCCGCTGAATAGCGGGAATGGTGCGCAGGCGCGCATGTGAGGCCGAACCGTCTCGGTCCCCGAACCTGTTTGAAAAAAGGAGATCGAACATGACCGCTTCCACCGTGCCACTGCGCGCCGCCCTTTATCTGCGCGTCTCGACGGCGCAGGCCGAGCATGACGTGTCGATTCCCGACCAGAAGCGGCAGGGCGAAGCCTATTGCGCTGCGCGCGGCTACCAGCTCGTCGAAACCTTTGTAGAACCCGGTGCATCGGCGACCAATGACCGCCGTCCCGAGTTCCAGCGCATGATCGAGGCCGGCACGACCAAGCCCGCGCCGTTCGATGTCGTCGTGGTTCACAGCTTCTCGCGCTTCTTCCGCGACCATTTCGAGCTGGAGTTCTACGTTCGCAAGCTCGCCAAGAACGGCGTCAAGCTGGTCTCGATTACACAAGAAATGGGGGATGACCCCATGCACGTCATGATGCGGCAGATCATGGCGCTGTTCGATGAATACCAGTCCAAGGAAAACGCCAAGCACGTCATCCGTGCCTTGAAGGAGAATGCCCGACAAGGCTTCTGGAACGGTGCTCTTCCTCCTATCGGCTACCGGGTTGTCGCCGCCGAACAGCGCGGGGCCAAGGTCAAGAAGAAGCTGGAAATCGATCCGCTGCATGCTGACACGGTGCGGCTGATCTATCGGCTTGCGCTGGAAGGCGACGGCACCACCGGCCAGATGGGCGTCAAGAACATCGTCTCCTACCTCAACAGTCGCCGCATCTTCACCCGTGATGGCGGACGCTGGGGCATCGGGCAGGTTCACCGCATCCTGACACGTCGCACCTATATGGGCGAGCATGAGTTCAACAAACGCAGCAAGACCAAGGAACTGAAACCTGTCAGCGAGATCGTCACTGTCCCGGTCCCGCCGATCATCGACAGGGAGATGTTCGACACCATTCAGGCGTTGCTCAAGGCCCATAATCCGAAAGTGATGCCCGCTCGCGTCATCAGCGGCCCGACCATGCTGACCGGCCTCATCCATTGCGCCAAGTGCGGCGGAGCTATGACCATCCGCACCGGCAAGAGCGGGCGCTACCGCTACTATGCCTGCTCGATCAAAGCGCGGCAGGGGCCAACCGCCTGCGAGGGCATGGCGGTGCCGATGGAGAAGCTGGACGATCTGGTTGCGGCCCATCTGGAGGGGCAGTTGCTGCAACCCGCGCGGCTGGAAACCATCCTCGCCAGCGTTCTCGACCGACGGCAGGAGCAGGGCGAGCGTCACCGCGAGCATATCGCCGAACTCAAAAAGCGGGCCACCGAATCGGACTTACGCCTCAAACGCCTCTACGATGCCATCGAAGCTGGCGTGGCCGACATCCATGACCCGGCGCTGAAAGACCGCATCGACGGCCTCAAGGCGATCCGGGATCAGGCCAGCGCCGACGCCGAACGGGCGCAGGCCATGCTCGACAGTTCGGGAGCCAAGGCCGTCACGCCGCAAATGGTCCGTGCCTTCGCGGACACCGCCCGCCAGCGTATCCGGCTGGACGGCGGCGGCTACCGCCGCGACCATCTCCGCGCGCTGGCACAGCGCGTCGAGGTCGCAGAAGGCGAAGTCAGGATCATGGGATCGAAATCCCGGCTGCTACAGGTGTTGAGCGGAAAAAACAGCGTAAACTCAGTGCCCACTCAGGGACTGAAGTGGCGGAGAGAGGGGGATTCGAACCCCCGATAGGTTTTACCCTATACACGCTTTCCAGGCGTGCGACTTAAACCACTCATCCATCTCTCCGGAAGACCGCGATTATACCAAGTTCCATGCATCCCGCCACCCTTTCCTGTGACTTATGGATGTCGGATGTAATCGACCAATGCGCGGGTGTACGCATCGGGTTTCCGGTCCAGCAAGCTCACCGCGATCGCCACCGCGAAGCCCGCCGGCACGCCAAATACGCCCGAACTGATCGGCTCGATGCCGAACCAGCGCGGCCCGGCGAAGCCCGTCAATTGCACGAAAAACGGGTACGTCGACACGATGTAATAAATGCACACGGCCAGTCCGGCGATCATGCCCGCGACCACGCCGCGCTGCGTCGTGCGCTTCCAGAAAACGCCGAGCACCAAGGCCGGAAACAGACTCGACGCCGCCGGCGAAAAAGCCGCGCCGACCAGAAACAGAATGTTGCCGGTATTGAGCGACGCCACATACGACGCGAGCAGCGCCACGCCCAAAAGCAGAATCTTCGAAATGGTCACGCGCCGCTGGCTCGTCGCGCGTCGATCGACCATGCAGTAATAGACGTCGTGCGACAGCGCGTTGGCGATCGTCAGCAGCAGGCCATCGGCGGTCGATAAAGCCGCCGCCAACGCGCCCGCCGCGATCAGTCCGGAAATTACGTACGGCAGTCCGGCGATTTCGGGCGCGGCGAGCACCACCATATCCGGCTGCATCTGAATGCCCGCCCAGCGCACGATGCCATCGCCATTCACATCGCTAATGCGAATCAGATACGGCTCCACGCGCCGCCATTGCGTCACCCACTGCGGCAAATCCGCGAATCGATGGCCGACGATGCCCGTCAGAATCTCGTGCTTGATCAGCACCGCCAGTACCGGCACCGTCAGATAAAACAGCGCGACAAAGAACAGCCATCGGCCGATGAACCGGGCGCGAACGCCTCGGTCATCGGCACGGGCGCGGCGACGCATTCGCTCAGCGCATCGCGTTCGCGCGACCAGCGGACTTGCGCATCGGCGGGATCGTGCGGAAAAGCGGCGAGTTCGCGTTCGCGCGCGTCGATCTCGCGCAGCGGACCATTGTGGCGGCGCAGGTCGGCGATTTCGTTCACCAGACGCGTGCGCTCGTCGTGGAACGACTTCGGCAGCGCATCGATCCGCTGCTGCATGCGCGCCGCCTGCCGCTGATAGTCGGCGCGCACATGCGCTTCGTCGGGCGACAGCGCGACTTCGCGATCGAGCTTCTCGACGCGCTCCATCACGCGGCCATAGTTGAGTTGCGGGAGCCAGCCGAGCCTTTCGCGATGCGCGATCATCGAGACGGGAATCAGCATCGCCGAGATCAGGATGATGTACTGCGCGACCTGCGTCCACGTCACCGCATGCATGCCGCCGAGAAACGAGCACACCAGAATGCCCGCCAGCCCGCAGAAAATGCCGATCGAAAACTCGATACCGATAAACCGCGACGCGATCAGCCCGATGCCCTGAATCTGCGCGACCAGATACACGAACGAACACAGAATCGCCGCGATGGCAGCGAGCCCGCGCACGAGGTTGCTGGAGAAGCGCGTGCCGAGAAAATCGGGAATCGTGTAGCGCGCGAGTTTGCGCACGTACGGCGCGAGCAGAAACGCGACGAGACAGTAGCCACCGGTCCAGCCCATCACGTACGCGAGGCCGTCGTAGCCGCTCGCGTAGATCGATCCCGCCAGCCCGATGAACGACGCCGCCGACAGCCAGTCCGCCGCCGTCGCCATGCCATTGAACGCAGACGGCACGCGCCGTCCCGCGACGTAGTATTCGACGAGATCGGATGTGCGCGACAACAACCCATCACGGCGTAGACCGCGATCGGCACGAACAGGAACACGTAGCCGATCCACATTCCCGGCCCGGTCGTGCGCTCGATCCGCTCCATCAGAAAGATGAACAACAGGAAGCCGAGCGTATAGAGCGCGTAGGCGAGGATGAGTCGGTTCGTGAGCTTCATGCCGCGTCGCGCTGTTCCGCACGGGTAACGCGCAGCAGACGCGCATCGGTGAACTGCATCAGCACGATATACACGAAGATCAGCGCGACGTAGACAAGGATCGCGCCCTGCGCGCCGAAGTAGAACGGCAGCGGAAAGCCCGCGACGCGGACGTGCTCGAAGCGTTGTGCGAAGAACGGCAAGCCGAACGACACGACGAAGCCGATCGCCAGCAGCACGCCGATCAGCGCGACATTGAAGCGCCAATACTGGCGATGCGCGCGCGCCATCGCCGCCGACACGGGCGGCTGTGCGGGAAGGCTTGGAGTGGCGGAATCGGACATGCGGTTTTTTATCAAAACCGCACAACACAGGCAATACGGATCGACCGCCGCGCTGTTAAAGAACGGCAGTCGTGGTGGGTTTAACGCGCTTCGCCAAGCTGATCGAGAATTGCCGGATTCTCGAGCGTGGAGACGTCCTGCGTGATTTCCTCGTCCTTCGCGAGCGAGCGCAGCAGACGGCGCATGATCTTGCCGGAACGCGTCTTCGGCAGATTCTCGCCGAAGCGGATGTCCTTGGGCTTGGCGATCGGGCCGATTTCCTTGCCGACCCAGTTGCGCAGTTCGGTGGCGATCTGCTTTGCTTCATCGCCCTCCGGACGCGCGCGCTTGAGCACGACGAACGCGACAACGGCTTCACCCGTCGTATCGTCCGGACGGCCGACGACCGCAGCTTCCGCGACCATCGGGTTCGCCACCAGCGCTGACTCGATTTCCATCGTGCCGAGACGGTGGCCGGAGACGTTCAGCACGTCGTCGATCCGGCCCATGATCGTGAAGTAGCCGGTTTCCTTGTCGCGCACCGCGCCGTCGCCCGCGAGATACAGCCTGCCACCGAGTTCCTTGGGGAAATAGCTCGTCTGATAACGCTTCGGATCGCCCCAGACATTGCGCAGCATCGACGGCCACGGACGCTTGACGACCAGAATGCCGCCCTGCCCGTTCGGCACGTCCTGACCGGTTTCATCGACGATGGCGGCCATGATGCCCGGCAGCGGCAGCGTGCACGAACCCGGCACCAGCGGCGTCGCGCTCGGCAGCGGCGTGATCATGTGGCCGCCGGTTTCGGTCTGCCACCACGTATCGACGATCGGACATTTTCCGCCGCCGACATTCTCGTGATACCACATCCACACTTCCGGATTGATCGGCTCGCCGACCGTGCCGAGGATGCGCAACGACGACAGGTCATAGCTCTTCGGATGCACCTTCGCATCCGCTTCCGATGCCTTGATCAGCGAGCGTATCGCGGTCGGCGCGGTGTAGAACACGGTGACCTTGTGACGCTGGATCATCTCCCAGAAGCGGCCCGCGTTCGGATACGTCGGCACGCCTTCGAACATCACCTGCGTCGCGCCGATGGCAAGCGGCCCGTACGCGATATAGCTATGCCCCGTGATCCAGCCAATATCCGCGGTACACCAGAAGATATCGCCCGGTTTCATGTCGAAGGTCCACTTCATCGTCTGCGCGGCCCACAGCAGAATGCCCGCCGTGCTGTGCTGCACGCCCTTCGGCTTGCCGGTCGAACCCGACGTGTAGAGGATGAATAGCGGATGCTCCGCGCCGACCCATTCCGGCTCGCACTTGGGCGATTCGTCGGCGACGATCTCCTGCATCCACTCGTCGCGGCCTTCGGTCCATGCGACCTTGCCGCCCGTGCGCTTGTACACGATGACATTCTTCACGCCTTCGCAGCCGCCGGCCGCGAGCGCTTCGTCGGCGATGCTCTTCAGCGGCAGCGCCTTGCCGCCGCGCATCTGTTCGTCGGCGGTGATGAGCGCGACCGCGCCGACATCGACGAGACGCTCGTTGAGCGACTTCGACGAGAAGCCGCCGAACACGACCGAGTGCGTCGCGCCGATGCGCACGCACGCCTGCATCGCGACGACGCCTTCGACCGACATCGGCATATAGATGACGACGCGATCGCCCTTCTTCACGCCGCGCTTCTTGAGCGCATTGGCGAGACGCGACACGCGTTCGAGCAAGTCCTGATACGTGACGTTGGTGACGGTGCCGTCGTCGGATTCGAAGATGATCGCGTTGTCGTTGCCGCGCCCTGCTTCGACATGACGATCGAGACAGTTGTACGACGCGTTGATCTCACCGTCCTCGAACCACGTATAAAACGGCGCTTTCGATTCATCGAGCACCTTGGTGAACGGCTTGTGCCAGGCGAGCGTTTCGCGGGCGAGACCGGCCCAGAAGCCTTCGTAATCCTGTTCGGCTTGCGCGGCGAGCGCCTTGTACGCCTCCATGCCGGAAATGGCCGCGCCCGCCACGGATTTTTCCGACGGCGGGAAGATGCGTTTTTCGTGAAGAACCGATTCGATCGCAGACATCGACAACCTCTCTGATGGTGATTCCAAATCCTGCGGCGTGCGAGTCGCTGAATGGGCCTCGCAGGTCGCGTGTTATGAGATTCGATAGCAGGAAGCGAGAGGCGTTCCCGGTCCGAACCTTGTCTCCGTTGTGCCGTCTGCCGCGCGAGTGCGTCCGTTCGCAGCAGCCGGTGTCTCAAGATGCAACAAGCGGTATCACGAAGGACATCGCGGATGCAATGCAAGATAAGCCCATGAACTTACCCGCTTCTTACGTGCCGCGCCCGATTCGCACGGGGTATACACCGAGTCGGCGCGGCTTCTACAATGCGTCTCCAGCATCGTAACTGAACTCCCTGTCGCGCGGTATCCAGCTTGAATCGCTACGCCTTTTTGCTCATCGCAGCCATGCTGCTCGTCGGAAGCAACGTCGGCATCGGCAAGTCCATCGTCGCTTGCGTGTCCGTGCCGTTGTTCGCGCTGATGCGCTTCGTGATCGCGCACGCGGTGTTGTGGCCGCTCTTGCGTCCATCGAAGATGAAGCGCGTCGCGCGCGGCGAATGGATCAACCTGTTCCTGCAGGCGTTCTTCGGCACCTTCGGCTTCACGCTCCTGATGCTCAACGGCGTCGCGCGCACGAGCGCGGTCGCGGCGGGCGTCATCACGAGCACGATTCCGGCGACGGTCGCATTGTTCGCGTGGATCTTTCTAAAGGAGAAACCGGGCGGACGCGCGCTGGCCTCGATTGCGCTGGCGATCGCGGGCGTGCTGGTCATCAACGTCGCGCAGAGCGGCGATTCGGACGCGGGTTCCTTCGCCGGCAATCTGATGATGCTGGGCGCCGTGTGCTGCGAATCGCTCTATGTGATCCTGTCGCGCCGTCTCACGCAGACGCTGCCCGCCATCGATATCTGCGCGTACACGCACGCCATCGGCTTTCTGCTGATGCTGCCGCTCGGCGCGACATCGCTCGTCGGCTTCGACTGGACGAGCGTCGATATCGGCACATGGTCGCTGGTCGTCTGGTACGGACTGTCGGCAAGCATCTTCTCGTTCTGGCTGTGGATGAAAGGCATCCGCCATGTGGACGGCAGTCTCGCGGGCGTGTTCTGCGCGGTGCTGCCGATCGCGGCGGCGCTGTACGGCATCGCGTTTCTGGGCGAACGGCCGACGCTCGCGCACGGCGTCGCGCTGGCGTGCGTGGTGGCGGGAATCGGGCTGGCGAGTCTCAAGGCGCGGTCTGCCGCGACCGTGCCCGGTGAAAGCGGTTTGTGAGTTTCGACGGACGATTCTTCAGCGTATTCCGAAGAGTTTGGGCGGCCCGGCGCGCCGACGCGTTACAATAGCGCGCCTTCCGAGAGCGCCGCTTTTACCGCATGTCGCCCGCCGCGCGTCCTGCGCCGCGCCGCCTGCGTTCTCGCGCGCCGCTCGATCCGTCATAGTCGTCCGTCATCATTTTCGCCTCGCCCCGAAACATCACGCCGCCCATGTCCGCACCCAAGCACCCGTCCGCATCGCCCGCCGGCTCCTCGCGTCCCGGTCCGATGAAAGCGCTGCCGAAAATCATCTTCATGAGCCGCTGGCTCCAGGTGCCGCTCTATCTCGGCCTGATCGTCGCGCAAGGCGTCTACGTCGTGCTGTTTCTGAAAGAAGTCTTGCACCTCGTCACGTACGCGATGACGCTGGATGAAACCAACATCATGCTGGTCGTGCTCGGCCTGATCGACGTGGTGATGATCTCGAATCTGCTGATCATGGTGATCGTCGGCGGATATGAAACGTTCGTGTCGCGGCTCGGCGTGGAAGGCCATCCCGACGAGCCCGAATGGCTCGATCACGTCAATGCGGGCGTGCTCAAGGTCAAGCTGTCGATGGCGCTTATCAGCATTTCGTCGATCCATCTGCTGAAGACGTTCATCAACCCCGATCAGCACACCTTCCACACGGTTTTGTGGCAGGTGATCATCCATGTCGCGTTCCTCGTGTCCGCGCTGATCATGGCGTATGTCGACAAGCTGACCACGCATACGCATACGCATACGCGGCATTTTCACGACGAATCCTTCGTGCCGCCGCAGAAAGCTATCGAGTGAAGCGTCGCCGAACGCTCACACAATAATTCCGTCCCCAGAGTGCTAGCCATGACCGTCATCAAACAGGAAGACCTGATCCAGAGCATTGCGGATTCGCTCCAGTACATCAGCTATTACCATCCGCTCGATTACATTCAGGCGCTCGGCCGCGCGTACGAACTCGAAGAGAGCCGGGCCGCGAAGGACGCGATCGCGCAGATTCTCACGAACAGCCGCATGTGCGCCGAAGGCAAGCGCCCGATCTGCCAGGACACGGGCATCGTCACGGTGTTCGTGAAGGTCGGCATGGACGTGCGTTGGGACGGCGCGACGATGGGCGTCACCGACATGATCAACGAAGGCGTGCGCCGCGGTTACCTGAACCCGGACAACGTGCTGCGCGCATCGATCGTGTCGCCGCCCGAAGGCGGCCGCAAGAACACCAAGGACAACACGCCCGCTGTGATCCACTACGAGATCGTGCCGGGCGACAAGGTCGACGTGCAGGTCGCGGCCAAGGGCGGCGGCTCGGAAAACAAGTCGAAGTTCGCGATGCTGAACCCGTCCGATTCGATCGTCGACTGGGTGCTCAAAACCGTCCCGACGATGGGCGCGGGCTGGTGCCCGCCGGGCATGCTCGGCATCGGCATCGGCGGCACGGCTGAAAAGGCGATGGTCATGGCGAAGGAATCGCTGATGGACCCGATCGACATTCAGGACATCATCGCGCGCGGTCCGCAGGACTGGATCGAGGAACTGCGCGTCGAGTTGCACGAGAAGGTCAATGCGCTCGGCATCGGCGCGCAAGGTCTCGGCGGTCTCGCCACCGTGCTCGACGTCAAGATCATGGCCGTGCCGACGCACGCTGCATCGAAGCCGATCGCGATCATCCCGAACTGCGCGGCGACCCGTCACGCGCACTTCACGCTCGATGGCTCGGGCGTTGCCAAACTCGACGCGCCCTCGCTCGACGCATGGCCGGACGTCACGTGGCAGCCGAACACGGAAACCAGCAAGCGCGTCGATCTGAACACGCTGACGCCGGAAGAAGTCGCTTCGTGGAAGCCGGGCCAGACGCTGCTCCTGTCGGGCAAGATGCTCACGGGCCGCGACGCCGCGCACAAGCGCATCGCCGACATGCTCGCCAAGGGTAAAAAGCTGCCGGTCGATTTCACCAACCGCGTGATCTATTACGTCGGCCCGGTCGATCCGGTTCGCGACGAAGCGGTCGGCCCGGCAGGCCCGACGACGGCCACGCGCATGGACAAGTTCACCGAGATGATGCTCGCAGAGACCGGCCTCATTTCGATGATCGGCAAGGCCGAGCGCGGCCCGGTCGCCATCGAGGCGATCAAGAAGTACAACGCGGCGTATCTGATGGCCGTGGGCGGCGCCGCGTATCTCGTGTCGAAGGCGATTCGCGAAGCGAAGGTGCTCGCATTCGAAGACCTCGGCATGGAAGCCATCTACGAGTTCGACGTGCAGGATATGCCGGTGACGGTGGCGGTCGATTCGAGCGGCACGTCGGTCCACAAGACCGGCCCCGCCGAATGGCAGGCGAAGATCGGCAAGATTCCGGTCGCCGTCGCATAAGGCTGTCCGAAGGCGGTTTTTGAACGCTTTCGCATGACGAGAGCCGGGCAATCCGCCCGGCTCTTTTCATTGAAACGCCGCTAGTCGCGAGCGGTTTTCATTCTCAGTTTTATCCAGCAGGAAAATTTTCTTCTCAACCTTGGCTTTGTCACGCTCAAGGTTTATCTTTTCAACAGCCCTACGTCACAAAACAGGAACAATCATGCAAGGCGACGCCAAAGTCATCGAATATCTGAACGCGCAGTTGAAGAACGAACTGACCGCAATCAATCAGTACTTCCTGCACGCCCGGATGTACAAGCACTGGGGCCTCGAAAAGCTCGGCAAGCACGAGTACGACGAATCGATCGGCGAAATGAAGCACGCCGACTGGATCATCCAGCGCGTGTTCATGCTCGACGGCCTGCCGAATCTGCAGGACCTGCACAAGCTGCTGATCGGTGAAGAGACCGAAGAAATCCTCGGCTGCGATCTGAAGCTCGAGCAAATCTCGCAGTCGACCTGCAAGGAAGCCATCGCGTATTGCGAATCGGTGCACGATTACGTGTCGCGCGAAATCTTCGAGAAAATCCTCGACGACACCGAAGAACACATCGATTGGCTCGAAACTCAGCTCGATCTGATCAAGAAGGTCGGCATCCAGAACTACCAACAGACTATGATGGGCGAAGGCGAGTAATTCTTCTGCTTTGAATGTCTTCTGACGCTGTATCCCCGTTGAATCCGACCCCGCGCGCCGCGAACGCGAGCGCGCCGGTCGGCATTTTCGATTCCGGTCTGGGCGGTTTGTCGGTGCTGCGCGCGGTGCGCGCGGTTCTGCCGCACGAGCGCCTCATCTACGTTGCGGATTCTCTGCACGCGCCGTACGGCGAAAAGGACGACGACTTCATCGTCGATCGCACCGTCGCCATTTGCGGCTGGCTCGCCGCGCAAGGCGCGAAGGCGCTGGTCGTCGCGTGCAATACGGCGACGGCGCAATCCATCGCGCGCGCGCGCGAACTGCATGCCATTCCGCTGGTCGGCGTCGAACCGGGCGTCAAGCCGGCCACGGCCATATCGAAATCGCGCGTGATCGGCGTGCTGGCCACGCAAGTCACCTTGCGCTCCGCGCGCTTCCAGACGCTGCTCGATCGCTACGCCGCCGATTGCCGCTTTCTTTGCCAGCCGGGTCACGGACTGGTGCAAGCCGTCGAACGCTGCGATACCTCCTCGCCGCATCTGATGGCGCTGCTCGAAAGCTATCTCGCGCCGATGCTCGACGCCGGCGCCGATACGCTCGTGCTCGGCTGCACGCACTACCCTTTCCTCGATCGCGCGATCCGCGATATCGCCGGCGAGCGGCTGCAGATCGTCGATACGAGCGTCGCCATCGCGCGGCAACTCGACCGTCTTCTGGATTCGGGCGGTCTGAAGAACGACGCGCCGCCCGATACGCTGCCCCGCTTCTGCTCCACCGCCGACGGCGAATCCCAGCGCCAGCTCGTCGCCTCCCTGCTGCAACTCGACGCGCCCGTCGAGCATGTCGTCATCCCTTCCCGCCGCACGACCGTTCCTGAACCCGACATCGCCTGAGGGTTTCTTACCTCGGCAAACGCTCGTCGTCGCCTGAAAACCCTTGTCGAACAAGGCTTTAGGCAAAAAGCTCACGCACCTTCGCCATGTGTTACAAAAAACACAGCACCCCGCTTGCAATTGTGACCATACTGAATGATAATAATTCGCATTAACGTAAGCTATCGCACGCAATCATGATTGTCTGTGTCTGCAAATCAGTATCCGACCGAAAGATCCGTGCCGCCATCGCGGAGGGCGCGGCGTCCTTCGACGAACTGCAATTCGAGCTCGGGGTCGCCATGTGCTGCGGCAAGTGCGAAGAAAGCGTGCGCGATGTGATGGCGGAAAGCGGCGTGTGCGCGTCGCGCTGCGGCGTCGAGCAGCGCGAGATCGCGCAGCCGGTGCCGCTGATGTTCTACGAGCGCAAGGCCGCCTGAAAAACCGTGGTATCCCGCGCCGTTCGTCTTTCGGCCGTTTGAATCATTCGAATCGCTTCGAATCGCGCTCCGCGAGCCAGGTACCCTTCCAGCATCCGGTTACTAGCCAGCCACGCATCTCCTTTATCCTGCGGAGGGAAAGATGGAATTGCTGATTGGTTTCGTGACCACCCTGTTTATTTCCCTGCTAATTTTCCGAAAATGACGTCGTTTGGTTTCTCCTTCGCCGAGCCAGCACCTAGTGTCGTTCTGGATGGCAGCGTGATCCGCCGGCAGCGCTTTATCGCAGGCAGCCGCTAAGAATGCAGTCCCCGACCACCTCTCCCGTCACGTTCCAGACTGCGCCGCCCGCGAGCGGCAATCCGCGCCTGATCGCGGCCATCGCGCTGGTGATCGCGCTTCACGCCGGACTTCTGGGCGTCGCGATGACGATGCGCAACGACCTGCCGCCGCGCCCGATCGAAGCCAAGGCGATTACCGCGATGCTGATCAGCGAAACGCCGCAGCCCGCGCCGCAGCCTGTCGCCGTCGAAACGCCGCCGCCGCCCAAGCCGGTGCCGAAGCCCGAACCGAAGCCGATTCCGAAGCCGATTCCGAAGCCGAAGGTCAAGCCCAAGGTCGAACCAAAGCCCACGCCGATGCCGGTCACAGAAGCGCCGTCGCAGATCGCCGCGCCCGCCATCGGCAAGCCGACGATGGATCTGGCCGCGCCGAAAAACGTCGCGCATCTGTCGTGCAATATCGCGCAGCCGGAGTATCCGGCGATGGCCCGACGCCGCGGCGAAACCGGCACGGCGACGGTTCGTCTCACGGTCGGCCTGAGCGGCAAGATCGAAAACGTCACGCTGCAGAAAAGCAGCGGTTTGTCGCGGCTGGATGACGCCGCGCTCGACGCTGTGCGCGGCAGCGCGTGCAGCCCGTACAAAGAGAACGGCGAAGCGATTCGCGCGACCGCCACGGTGCCATTCGTCTTCAGTCTCGACAACTGATCCGATTTAATTTTTGAATACAGGAATAGGGAAAATGCAAAACTACGGGATTGCGCACGTCTGGGCGCAAGGCGACTTCGTCACACGGGGCATCGCGCTCGCGCTGGTCATCATGTCGGTGCTGTCGTGGACGGTCATCATCGTGAAGGCGTGGAACGTGGTGCGTCTGAAGCGTCTGACCAAGAACGCCGAACAAGCCTTCTGGCATTCGGACGATTTCAACGACGGCATCAAGAAGCTCGGCAGCCAGTCGTCGAGCCCGGCCGACAACCCGTTCCTGGCGCTCGCGCTGGCGGGTCAGGACGCGGCCGACCATCACACGCAGACGCAGCCGCATCTGCATGACCGCATGGACGTGTCCGACTGGATCACGCGCTGCCTGAAAGACACGATGGACGAAGGCGTCGGCCGCATGCAGGCCGGTCTCGCCGTGCTGGCGTCGATCGGTTCGACCTCGCCGTTCGTGGGTCTGTTCGGCACGGTGTGGGGGATTTATCACGCGCTGCTGACCATCGGCGCGACGGGACAGACGTCGATCGATCAGGTCGCGGGTCCGGTCGGCGAATCGCTGATCATGACCGCGTTCGGCCTGTTCGTCGCGATTCCCGCCGTGCTCGGCTACAACGCCCTCACCCGCGCGAACAAGAGCATCGTCACGAAGCTGAACCGCTTCGCGCACGGCCTGCACGCGTTCTTCGTCACGGGCGCGAAGCTCAATTCGTCCGCCAAGCGCGCGAAGAACGGCACCGACAATCTGCGTCTCGCGCCGCGCGCGTCCGCTTCTTCGTAAGCGCGGGAGGTTCGCATCATGGCCATGAGCCCTTTCGCCGGCGATGAAGACGACGGCATGATGAGCGAGATCAACATGACGCCGCTCGTCGACGTCATGCTCGTTCTCCTGATTATTTTCCTCGTGACCATTCCGGCCATGCATCATGCGGTGAAGATCGATCTGCCGCACGCCAGCAGCCAGCCGCAGGACGAGAAGCCCGCGCATGTGAATATCGCGATCAAGGCCGACGGCACCACGCTGTGGGACGATCAGCCGGTCGACGAAGCGACGCTGAACGCGCGCATCGCGCAGGCGGCGCAGCAGAATCCGCAGCCCGAGATTCATCTGCGCGCGGATCGTCTGGTGGCGTACGAAAAAGTCGCCGATCTGATGTCGGCGGCGCAATCCGGCGGTCTGACGAAGATCGGTTTCGTCACCGAGCCGAAGAACGGCAAGTAAGCGACGGCAAATACGCGCTAGAACAGGCGCATAAAGTAAAAGGCCTTCATCGTCGGATGAAGGCCTTTTTTCGTGCGCACTCGGCGCGTTCGGGCGAGGCGATCACTTTGGGCTCAATAGTTGGAACCCGCAGAATCTCCACATGCGGCAGCCGTGGTCGACACGGACAGCGCGATCAACCCGAGAAGGCTAACTATAAGAGTAGCCGTGAGTTTCCGCATAAGAGCTCCTTAGCGAAAGGATCTTCAGTCTACTGCTGCGATTTTTCCGGTTCAAGGTTCAGGCGATTGAATCTGTCCATCGCAAACGCGCGCTTCAATGTCATAAACGAATGACAGCGCGCAATCAGTTCAAACCGTTTCGCGTTCGGGCCGTTCGTGAACGGGACATTCTCCGGGAAAGCGTTGTCCGCTACCGATCGACTCGACAAGAAAATCGACGAACGCGCGCACTGCGGGGACCATGCCCTGCCGCTACAAGAACACCGCATACAGTTGCGGCGACGGAAACGTCCAGCCCGGCATCACCGGCGATAGCTGGCCGGTGCGCAGCGGCGCGCCGTACATCATCTCCGGCAGGGCCGCGATGTCGACGCCGCGCATCACGGCTTCGCGGATCATCGACAGATCGGCGGTAACCAGACGCGGCTCGTGCTCGAATTCGTGACGCGTGCCGTCCGGCGCGATCAGCCGATAGACGTGGCGGCCATCGGCCGAGGGCACGTCGATGGTGTCGTACTGCGCCAGCTCGGCGGGCGTCATGGGCGGCGCGTTGGGCTTGAGCAGCGAGGGCGCGGCGACCAGCATCTGCTCGGTGCGCCATAACGGGCGCGCGACGATGTTCGAATTCGCCGGCGGCTCGGACCGCACGCGCAACGCGACATCGATCGCATCCTCGAACAGATCGACCACGCGATTGGTCACGCGCAGCACCACGCGCACTTCCGGATAGCGATGCATGAAATCCGGCATGACCATCGACAGAAATGTCTGCGCGATGGTCACCGGCACGCTCACGCGCACCGTGCCGCGCGGCGAATCGCGCAGGCTCTGCACGACGTCGACGGCGGCGCGCGCTTCCGCGAGCATCGCCTGACAGTGTTGATAGAAGAGCTGCCCGGCTTCCGTCAGCGCGAGCTTGCGCGTGGAGCGCTGCAACAGCCGCACGCCCGATGGCCTCCAGTTCCGACACGCGCCGAGACAGTCACGACTTGGAAATGCCGAGCCCGCGCTCCGCCGCCGAAAATCCGCCGTGTTCGACGACATGCGAGAAATACATCAGATCATTGAGGTCGTGCGATTCCGCTTTCATGCTCGCGCTCGTGGTGGCCTGTTATCGAGATATTGTGCGCCGCGCTGAAAATGCGGCGGTCGTTATCGCCAGCGGGACAATCCATTGCGCCGCGACGTCTTTTACCCGGGAATTCGGTCCATATAATAGCTCTATGCTTCAAATTTAACGCTATTCCCTTATTGCGACGCGAGAGAACACAGCCATGAGCCGCACTATTTCCAGCATCATTCCGGCGGTCCGCACCGTTGAAGGCGGCGGATTCGTCGTGCATCGTCCTTTTCCGACCCGTCTCATGATGGATTTCGACCCGTTCCTGCTGCTCGACGAGATGGGACCGGTCGACTACGCGCCGGGCGAAGCCAAGGGCACGCCGGATCATCCGCATCGTGGTTTCGAGACGGTCACCTACATGCTCGAAGGCGAATTCGGTCACAAGGATTCGGCCGGGCATTCCGGTACGCTGCGTCCCGGCGACGTGCAATGGATGACCGCCGGCGCGGGCGTCGTGCATAGCGAAATGCCCGGCGAGGAATTCACGCGTCACGTCGGCCGCGTGCACGGCCTGCAACTGTGGGTGAATCTGCCGAAACGCGACAAGATGATCGAGCCGCGCTATCAGGAGATTCCGTCGGCGGGCATTCCGGTCGCGAAGAGCGAGGACGGCAAGGTCAGCGTCAAGGTGATCGCGGGCGAAGCGCTCGGCGTGAAGGCCGCGATCGAAACGCGCACGCCGATCCTGTATCAGCATTTCTCGCTGCAACCGGGCGCGAAGATCGAGCATCGCGTGCCGAAGGATTTTCGTGTGTTCGCGTATGCGTTGTCGGGCACCGGTCTGTACGGGCCGCATGCGCAGCCGGTGCGCGCGCAGCAGATGGTGCTGTTCAAGAACGATGCCGACACCATCACGCTCGCGGCGGGCGACGAAGCGGTCGAGGTGCTGCTGATTGGCGGCGTGCCGCTGGAAGAGCCGGTCGTGCGCTACGGCCCGTTCGTGATGAACACGGAAGACGAGATCCGTCAGGCCGTGATCGACTATCAGGCGGGACGCATGGGCGCGATCACGCACTGACGTCGCGACAATCGTCGGATCGAAAGTCAGCGCAATCAGGCGAAACGGCGCGGCAGGAACGGGAGCATTACGTCACAATGACCGTTCGAGCCGCGCCGTTCTTACTCGTCAGTTCCATTCAACGCAGTAGTAATGCATGGCCGCAACGACCGTGATCGCCACCGTGGGCGACGCCGATTATCAGGTCCGCCTCGACGACGGCACGCACACCTGGCTCGCCGACGAACCCGAGCGCCTCGGCGGCGGCGACCTGGCGCCCGATTCGCCCGCCCTGCTGCTGTCGAGCCTCGGCGCGTGCACCAGCATCACGCTGCGCATGTATGCGAAGCGCAAGGGCTGGCCGCTCGAATCGGTGCGCGTCGAACTGTCGATGACGAGCACGGCCGATGGCACGAAGATCGATCGCCAGATCACGCTCGACGGTGCGCTCGACGCCGATCAGCGGGAACGGCTATTGCAAATCGCGAATGCGTGCCCCGTGCACAAGATCCTGTCCGGCGCGATTCACATCGAATTCGGGCTGAGCTCTTGAGCGCGCGAGCAGGCATCGCGCAACATCTAAGGAAAACGTCGTTTTGAATTTCGAACATTTGATCCAGATCAACGATCCGCTCAACCCGCTGGTCGACTCGCTGACGCGCGAGCAACTGTGGGAAGGCCTCGTGCTGCGCGCCGAGCAGCCGCAACTGTTCGTGCTGGGCCTCGATAGCTGCGCGATCGTCTCGCGCGATGGCGACACGATGGAGCGCGAGCTGCACTACGGACAAGCCGTGGTCCGCGATCGCGTCACGTTGACGCCGAACGACAACGTGCGCTACGACATCCAGCCGACGGCCGATTACGTCGGCGGTTCGCTGACGATGGCCATCGAGCAGCCCGACGACGTGCAGCTTTTTCTGCGCTTCACCTACAGCACCACGCTGCCGGAAAAAGTCGATCCGACGTCGGACGAACTGCAGACGTCGGAGATCGTGAAGTCGGCGTATCGCGAGTCGGATATCGATACCGTGCGGCTGATTCGCCAGTACGCGCATGGCCGTCGCGACGAAGGTCCCCTGCATTGAGCATCGTTTGAACGGGCTGCGGTGAGTGCTTCGCCGCAGCATCGAGCGCGGCTATCAAATATTGCGCGTCGATCGGAAAGTCTAGTTGCAAATAGGAATAATTATCATTTACTATAGACCCATCGAATCAACGAACGCACACTTTCCGACAATGACCGACACGCTGCGATCCTCCACGCTTAGGCTGCGCCGCCCGGTTGCTCGCGACGCGGCGATCATCCGCCCGAAAACGGCTGCCGTCACGACGGTGCGCGCATCGACCGCCTCGGTTGCCGCCGATGCGAATGTCGAGCGCTCGCTCAAGAGCGATGCCCTGTTGCAAGGACGCAGCCATGTGAGCATCATGCATAATGGGGAGACCTATCAGTTGCGCGCCACGCGTCTGGGCAAGCTGATCCTGACGAAGTAAGCGTTGAAGTACCGGCAAGAACAGTAGTACGTACCGTGTATTGTGGGGACCACCTCGCCAAAGAGGTGTTTGGCACTAGCCAGCGAGGACGACTTGCACGCGAGAATTTAGACCCCTTCGTGCAAACACCAGCCAGTCGTCGATAGCAAGCGAAGCCGCTTTTTTTGGTTCCCGCGCCATTGAGAAGCATTCGAACGGCACACCTTCCATGCGAAGAGTGTGCCGTTTTTGTTTTGCGCTTCGATGACGAGCTAAAAAACTCAGGCGTTCTCGATGCCCAGCACGGCGATGCCCGCCTTCGCGATCTGCGCATCCTGCTCGGACTTGACGCCCGACACGCCCGCCCACCGCACCGACGATATCCGTGCCCACGAAAATCGGCACGCCGCCTTCGAGCATCGCGGACAGAAACGCCGTGCGGCCCTGCTTGATGGTGTCTTCGTAGACCTTGGTTTCGCGGCGGCCCAGCACGGCGGTGCGTGCCTTGCCCGTCGCCATCTCGGCGGTGCTCGCACCCGCGCCTTCCAGACGATGCAGATGCAGCAGACGATCGCCATCGTCCACGATGGCGATCGTCACATTCCAGTTGTGTTCCTTCGCGTGCGCTTCGGCGGCGGCCATCGCCTTGACGTCGTCGTCGGTCAGTACGGGTTTGGTTCTCACGTGGCGCCTCTCGGTGCCGCGCGAGGCGGCGTCGCTAGTTTCGGGTGAAGCCCCAGAACATCAGGTACCAGGCACTGTCCACGACGGCCAGCGCTGCGATGAACCATACCATCGAAAGAAGTCGATGACCAAACGTCGCGGCATAGCGCTTCATCACGCCCCACGCGAGCCACGCGCTCGCCAGATTCGCCAGCGCTAGCAGACCGAGACGCAGACCCGGCACCCACCAAAGCGGCACCTGCTCCGCGCGCAGGAGCGACACCGTCGTCGCCGACAGGCCGAGAAACACGCCCACGCCCGCGATCGGAATCAGCGACAAGGTCAGATGATGCAGACGCTTCGCATCCCACGTCCCGAGCGAGCGCGCGCCCGCCGCCAGCAGCGCGAGCAGCGCCGTGCCGTAGACGAGACCCGTCACGAGGATATAACCGACGACCATCGAGCCGTCGAGCCACGAGAAGACATCGTTCTGTTCGGGATAGTGCGTGAACAGGAACCACGGCGCGTTGGTATCGAGCGGCCACAGAATGTTGTGATCGATCAGCCAGCCGGCCAAATACTGCTTCAGATCGACGAACCACGTACTCACGGTCCAGTGGAACGCGCCGATCGCGATACCGAGGAGACCGTAGAGAATCAGCGCCGTGTCCCACGGATTCGCGGCCTTGTCGCCGAGCTTGACGACTTCTTCCGACGGCGAGCGCCACGACAGCCCGATCGCATCGCGATGGCCGCTGCATCGGCCGCACATATGGCAGTCGGCCGCGCCCCTCATGTTACGCAGCGGCACGAGCGGCGCGCAGTTGATCGGAATCACGCGATGCCCATGCTCGCCCTGCTTGTACGAGCGACGCCACGCGTCCTCGCTGACCTTGAAGTGGAACGGCGCAAGACGTGCGAGCAGCAAGAACACGCCGTTCACCGGGCACAAATATTTGCACCACACGCGCTTTTCGCGGCCGTACAGCACGCCGACGATCATCGCGCCGACCGTCGAGCCGCCGAGCACCAGCAGCACCGCTTTCGGATACTGATAGACGCTGACCATCTGGCCGTAGATCGTCGTGAGTCCGAAGGCGACGAACGGCCAGCCGCCCCAGCGCATCCAGCGCGGAATCGCCCAGCCGCGGCCGAAGCGGCTCGCGAATTCCGTGAGCGCGCCTTCGGGACACAGCACGCCGCACCAGACGCGGCCGAGCATCACCATCGACAGCAGCACGAACGGCCACCAGATGCCCCAGAACACGAACTGCGCCGCGAGCGTCAGGTTGTTCCACAGATGCGCGGAGCCATCCGGCAGCGGCATCACGGCGGGAACGATGATCAGAAAAGCGTACACGGCAACCACGACCCACTGAATCATGCGGATCGTGCTGCCGTGTCGCTGCATCCATTGGCCGGCTTGCTGAAGCCGGCTCGGGTTGGCACTGCCTGTAGGCATTACAGAACTCATGCTGGACGGCTTGCCGCCTTTTGTTTTTGCGCCATCGAGTTATTCGAACGACGCAGCAGAAGATAGATGACGATCCAGTACACCGCATACGCGACCAGATTCATCCCCGCCGGATGCGCGCGATAACCCGTCAGCGTCGCGACCAGCGAACCGAAGGTGCTCGAATCGTCCAGCAGCGCGGAGGAATTCCACACCTGATTGACGATCACCGGCAGCACTTCCATGTCGATCAGCTTGTCCACGCCCGTTTCGAACAGACCGGCCGCGAGGAACAGCAGCATGATTTCGGTGACGCGGAAGAACGAGCGCCACGAGAAGATCTTGCCGCCGAGCTGCAGCAGATAGAACGTCAGCAGCGCGAGCCCGAAGCCGAGCACGATCGCCAGATACTGCGAGGCATCGACATGTCCCGACTGGCCGAAACCGACGCCGTACAGAAACACCGCCGTCTCGCTGCCTTCGCGCGCGATCGCGAGCGCCACCAGCACTGCGATGCCCCACCAGTGTCCGTCCTGCGTGCTCTTTTGCAGCGAGGTTTCCATATCGCGCTTGAGCGTGCGGCCGTGACGCTTCATCCACAGCACCATCTGCTCGATCAGCACGCAGGCGACCAGCACCATCGCGGTCTGGAAGTAATCCTGCGCATCGCCCGACAACACTTCCGTGAAGCCGACCAGCGCCGCGCCCAGCGCGACCGCCGCGATCAGGCCGATCGCCACGCCCGCCCACAGATAAGGCAAGCCGCGGCGCGCCTGATGATCGCCGTTCTTCAGCCACGCGTACAGAATGCCGACGACGAGCAGCGCCTCGACACTCTCCCGCCACACGATGAATAGAACCTGCCCCATATCAAAACCTCCCGCTCATTCCACTTCGTTCGGCCGCGCAGTGTAGAACGCCCGCGCGGCACGGAGATTACTTCGCGACGATCACGCCTTGCGCGGACTGATGAAAATCGTCGAAGAACTTGTACTCGCCCGGATCCAGCGGCGCGATCACGACGAAGGAATCCGCGCCCGGCGCCAGCACCTTTTCCTTGCGCAACTGCACGCTTTCGAACTCGGCGGCGCCCTTGCCCGTGTTCTTCACCTCGATCTTGATACGCTTGCCCGCCGGCACTTCGATGCGCGCGGGGTTCAGCTTGCCGTCGTTCAGTTCGAGCTGGAACGTCGGCAGATCGGCGGCGTGCGCCGTGACGGCCACGAGTGCGGCGGCCAGCGCGATCAACTGCTTTTTCACTTTCATGCGAACTTCCCGTTGTTGATCGCGCCCGAACCTGCACTCATGGCCGGGCGCGATGCAGAACCACGCTTAATAACCGCCCTTCTTGCCGATGCCCGCGAACGGGAAGTCGTACTCGATGGTGAACGGCTTGAACCACGGCACGCCGGTTTCCTTGTCGACGTGACGGCCGAACGCCATATGACCCGTCTGCGACGGCGGCGCGATCATCAGCTTGAGGTGATACTTGCCCGGGCCGAACAGCTTGACGTTGTCGCCGTAGTGCGGACCGTCGTTAGCGACCATCGGCATCAGATCGCCCTTCACGGTTTGCGTCGAGCCGACCTTCGAGAGTTCGTACTTCACGTTCAGATACGGCATCCAGTCGCCTTCCGCGTAACCGGTCGGATTGTTCTTGACCGCGTGGATGTCGGCTTCCAGATGGATGTCGGAATCCGATGCCTTGCGCATCATGCCCTCCGGTTCCATCGTGATCGGCTGCAGATAGACGGCGCCGGTCTCCATGCCGCCTTCGATGTGCTGCTTGCCGATCGGATACTCGGCAGCGGATGCCGCCATCATCGCCGTCAAACCTGCGGCGGCGACAAGGCCGCGCATCAACGTTGAACCCATCTGATACTCCTTGTTGTTATCGGCCACGCGTGCCACACGGTCGTTTCAAGAAAAACCGGCTGTGGCGCAGTCACTCGCGTGCTGTCACGCTGGCCGGACAAACTTCTCCCTTTGGGAACGGCGCATCCGTATTCGATCGTGACAGCGCCGTGTCGCCACGCTTACTGCAAGCACGACTACGAACGTTAATACGAACCATTCTCAACTTTCGGCAGTTTAGCAAAGTTCGACACCCGGAACAATTTGAGTTAGCTTACAAGCCCAAGCGCAGTAAGGCTTTTAGCCGAATGGAAGAAGGCGTCGGCGGCATGAAAAAGCGCGACGAATCGCACGATCCGCCGCGCCGGGCGCTCAAATATCCTTACAAAACGCCTACTTACTGATGTGATCGCCGACATTCGCGCCGAACACGCGCTGCCGCAACAGCGCCAATTGGTCGCGGGTCTGCGCCGCCTTTTCGAATTCGAGGTTCTTGGCGTGATCCATCATCTGCTTTTCCAGCCGCTTGATTTCCTTCGACAGCTGCTTCTCGCTCATGTCCTCGAACTTCGCGCGGGTCTGCGCTTCCTTCAGCTCGGCACGCGCTTCGTCGGCGTTGTACACGCCGTCGATGATGTCCTTGATGCGCTTTTCCACCCCGCGCGGCGTGATGCCCTTCTCGGTGTTGTGCGCGATCTGCTTGGCGCGGCGCCGTTCGGTTTCGTCGATGGCGCGCTTCATCGAGTCGGTCATGTTGTCGGCGTAGAGAATCGCCTTGCCGTTCACATTCCGCGCCGCCCGGCCGATGGTCTGGATCAGCGAGCGCTCGGCGCGCAGGAAACCTTCCTTGTCGGCATCGAGAATGGCGACCAGCGACACTTCGGGAATATCGAGACCTTCGCGCAGCAAGTTGATGCCGACCAGCACGTCGAAGGTCCCCAGCCGCAGATCGCGGATGATTTCCACCCGCTCGACCGTGTCGATGTCGCTATGCAGATAGCGCACCTTGACGCCGTGATCGGCCAGAAACTCCGTCAGCTGTTCGGCCATGCGCTTGGTGAGCGTCGTGACCAGCACGCGCTCGTGCACCGCGACGCGCGCGTTGATTTCCGAGAGCACGTCATCGACCTGCGAGCGCGCCGGACGCACTTCGATTTCCGGATCGACGAGGCCGGTCGGACGCACGAGCTGCTCGGCGACCTGCCCCGCCTTGCCTTTCTCGTAGTCGGCGGGCGTAGCGGACACAAACACCGCTTGCCGCATCTTGCGTTCGAACTCGTTGAACTTGAGCGGCCGATTGTCGAGCGCGCACGGCAGCCGGAAGCCGTAATCGACCAGATTCTCCTTGCGCGCGCGGTCGCCGTTGTACATGCCGTTCAACTGCCCGATCAGAACGTGCGATTCGTCCAGCAGCATCAGCGCGTCTGGCGGCAGATAGTCGACCAGCGTCGGCGGCGGCTCGCCGGGCATCGCGCCGGAAAAATGCCGCGAGTAATTCTCGATGCCCTTGCAGAAACCCAGTTCCTGAAGCATTTCCAGATCGAAACGCGTGCGCTGCTCCAGCCGCTGCGCCTCGACCAGCTTGCCCTGCTCGTGGAAAAATTCGAGCCGCTCGCGCAGTTCGAGCTTGATGGCTTCCACGGCGCGCATCACCGTGTCGCGCGGCGTCACATAGTGCGACGACGGATAGACCGTGAAGCGCGGAATCTTGTTGCGTACGCGGCCCGTCAACGGATCGAACAGCTGCATCGACTCGATTTCGTCGTCGAACAGTTCGAGGCGCACCGCCATTTCCGCGTGCTCAGCCGGAAAGATGTCGATGGTGTCGCCGCGCACGCGGAACGTGCTGCGCGAGAAATCGGCTTCGTTGCGCGTGTACTGCATCGCGATCAGCCGCGCGATGACGTCGCGCTGCCCGAGCTTGTCGCCCGTGCGCAGCGTGAGAATCATCTTGTGATACTCGGACGGATTGCCGATACCGTAGATCGCCGACACGGTCGCGACGATCACCACGTCGCGCCGCTCGAGCAGGCTCTTGGTGGCGGACAGACGCATCTGCTCGATGTGATCGTTGATCGACGAATCCTTCTCGATAAACAGATCGCGCTGCGGCACGTACGCTTCCGGCTGGTAGTAGTCGTAGTACGAAACGAAGTACTCGACCGCGTTGCGCGGAAAGAACTCGCGGAACTCCGCGTAAAGCTGCGCGGCGAGCGTCTTGTTCGGCGCGAACACGATGGCCGGCCGCCCCATCCGCGCGATGACGTTCGCCATCGTGAAGGTCTTGCCGGAGCCGGTCACGCCCAGCAGCGTCTGGAACGACAGACCGTCCTCGATTCCTTCGACGAGCTTGGCGATGGCTTCGGGCTGATCGCCCGCGGGCGCGTACGGTTGATAGAGCTGGAAAAGCGAATCGTCGAACGTGACGAATTTCGATTCGTCCAGTTCGTCGTCGTGGGTTTCGGTGAGTGTGTCGGACATGGGAGATCGTAAATCTTCGCCGAAAGCAAACAACCATTCTAGCGGTTGAAGGCGGGTGCGCGCTTGGCGAAGCGGAGACGAAAATCAAAGCTTCTTCGGCTTCAAAGTTGGGCTGTCGGCGGCAAACTCAAGCACGCGTGGTAGCGCCCCGATTTCGCGCAAAACCCAACGCCGATGCGCGAATTAGGGCCAAAAAGCACGCGCATTCGCACCATATTCGTCCTAAAACCATCGCTGGATTCGTTACAATGAGCGACAGGGCCCGACGGAGGAAAGTCCGACGGAGGAAAGTCGTTTCGTTCCAGACACTTCTGCCGTCGTCGCATCGCCCCGCGCGAATCCGTGGCACACTTCTGCCGCTCGTCTTCCTCTACTGTCGATAGATCATGTCTCTTTTCTCTGCCGTCGAACTCGCTCCCCGCGACCCGATCCTGGGCCTGAACGAAGCCTTCAACGCCGATACGCGCGCCACCAAGGTCAATCTTGGCGTCGGCGTCTACACGAACGAAGAAGGCAAGATTCCGCTCCTGCGCGCCGTGCGCGAGGCCGAGAAAGCGCGCGTCGATGCCGCGCTACCGCGTGGTTATCTGCCGATCGACGGCATCGCCGCTTACGACTCCGCCGTGCAAACGCTGCTGCTGGGCAAAGAGTCCCCGCTTATCGCGGCCGGTCGCGTCGTCACGGCGCAAGCGCTGGGCGGCACGGGCGCGCTCAAGATCGGCGCCGACTTCCTGAAGCGCATCAACCCGAATGCCAAGGTCGCCATCAGCGATCCGAGCTGGGAAAACCATCGCGCGCTATTCGAAGGCGCGGGCTTCGAAGTCGTCAACTATCCGTACTACGACGCCGCGACGCACGGCGTGAACTTCGACGCGCTGATCGCCGCGCTCAACGGCTACGCGGCCGGCACCGTCGTCGTGCTGCACGCGTGCTGCCACAACCCGACCGGCGTCGACCTGACCGATGCGCAGTGGAAGCAGATCGCCGAAGTCGTGAAGGCGCGCAATCTCGTGCCGTTCCTCGACATGGCATATCAGGGCTTCGCCGAAAACATCGAGGCCGATTCCGCCGCCGTGCGCCTGTTCGCCGCCACCGACATGAACGTGTTCGTGTCGTCGTCGTTCTCGAAGTCGTTCTCGCTGTACGGCGAGCGCGTCGGCGCGCTGTCGATCATCACGACCAGCAAGGAAGAATCGACGCGCGTGCTGTCGCAACTCAAGCGCGTGATCCGCACCAACTACTCCAACCCGCCGACGCACGGCGGCTCGATCGTCGCGGCCGTGCTGGCTTCGCCCGAACTGCGCGCGATGTGGGAGCAGGAACTCGGCGAAATGCGCGATCGGATCCGCGCGATGCGTCTGGGTATCGTCGAGCGCCTGACGGCGAATGGCGTCGATCACGACTTTTCGTTCGTCAGCAAGCAGCGCGGCATGTTCTCGTACTCGGGCCTGACGGCGGCGCAAGTCGATCGTCTGCGCGAGGAATTCGGCATCTATGCCGTGAGCACGGGCCGCATCTGCGTGGCCGCGCTCAACACGCGCAATATCGATGCAGTCGCGACCGCCGTTGCCGCCGTGCTGAAGTAGTCGGCCCTTCAGAATTAGTCGAAGTCAAGGGTGGCAAGGGGCCGCCGGAAGATCGTGTTTCCCAGAACTCCCAGAAGCAATATTGATCTGAATGGTTTCCTGGGAGTTTGGAACTTCGCC
>NZ_LFJJ01000051.1 GCF_001189365.1 Candidatus Burkholderia verschuerenii
TTTCTCGATGAGATGATTGTCGACGAGGCCGAGGTGAGTTTGGTAAGCGAAAACGACTGATATCGCCGAAAGGCATTTTTATACCCTAGCGGGGGCGCTCCCCGTTGGGGGCGTTTCTCGCCGAATCGTTTCGAGAGGGTGACGCGAATCGGGCGATCTGATCATCACGTGGCATTGTCGGTGGCTCATTATTGAACTCGTTGGCGGTGATCGCTTGAAGCGCTCGTCGATACCATGCAGACTTTCCGGGTGCCGTCACCCTTGATTCGACGAAAGCTGATCGCGCGGCTCTAATCACCGAACCCGGTCTTGAAGCCGAAGTGATCGGCAATATGATCGTATTGCACACGCACAGTTGTATTTTCAACAACTGCCAAGGCTTCAGCATGACGTACAAGGAAGTGCTGGACAGCTTTGTGCGTTGCGACGGTGAGCTTTTTCCAGATGATAATTCCACGCTTAATCGCTCGCCTTCTGGCCAATCGGGATGGGCTTCGTAAATCGCACCAGAAACCAGATCGATAGCAGCCGTCTTTGGTGATGTCAGGCTCAGGTGATCCATCGCGTGTAGATCGCCAAGACAATCAATGATTCGATAGGCGGTAGTAGTCATGTGTCGAACTTTGTGGAGTCTGCGATCACAACATTGATGCGGTTGGGCTTAGGGTTCAGGAGACTTATGGGTCCTGCAACGTCAC
The DNA here is from genome assembly GCF_001189365.1 of Candidatus Burkholderia verschuerenii. Classification (GTDB taxonomy): domain Bacteria; phylum Pseudomonadota; class Gammaproteobacteria; order Burkholderiales; family Burkholderiaceae; genus Caballeronia; species Caballeronia verschuerenii. The sequence goes on from NZ_LFJJ01000051.1 coordinate 699, forward strand.
GGATCTAAACCGCCGTCGCCCCGTAATCAAGAGTCGCTTGGGGCCAAATCGCACCAAGAGCGCAAAATCTGCACGCGCTCTTCGGTTGAATCGACCGCGTACTGCAAGAATAAGGCAAATTCGTCGATGCCCCGGCGCATAGCCAGCTCGTTCACGGCATGTGCAACTTCGACACGACGTAGTTCGCCAATATCAAAGTCGAGATCGTCGGCAAGCTCCAACGTAATTGCGAGGATCCGCTCGCGGACCTCAGGGTGCGCTTCGACGAAGCGCTCGTAGCCAGTATCAACTTGCTCGCGAGACAGAAGGTGTGGTTTGCTCATGTTTTTGATTCCGTTTTACCGCCAAGCATCACCTTGCCTCATCTGATGCCCGAATGGCAGATGATTCGAAAAAATTACCGCGCTATAACCGCAATATTCGGAGGCCTGTCACGAGACGTGATCGGAAGAAATGGACCGCCGCGCGAAAGTGAAAAGCCGCTTGCGGCGACGGCAGCGCAATCTAATCGGAGAGCATAGGGAAGGTGTTGAAGATGCGGGACCGCCTGATTGATCGCTTTTTGCCGATGCCAGTCGTACTGGCGACGGCGCTTCGCGATGGGACAGTGCGTGTTGCCAAAACAGACGGGGGCGGCGTCGCTTATGTGGTAGCACCGCACTGCGTGAACCAGGAAGCAATCAAAAAGGCAATTGACCAACGGCATACATTGGAACTGGCGGCGACCGCCGTTGTTAGCCCAATGGTCGCGTGGTGCTCGTTGCTATAGCTCAACTCATCATTCACTGATCGAATCAGAAAACGCATGCAGATTGACGAGGCTAAGTTCACTCGAAAATGAGTCACGATTACGACACGACTACCGAAGTTTTCCGTGGCAGGCCCAACGAAACCTTGAGTGATGCTGGAGGCTGAAGACGGAAGCGGCATCACCGTAATGCTAATGGGGCCGGACAGTCCCGAGTCACACGGCGATGCTGCGCGCACGATGAAGCTATGGAATGACGCGCTCGATGCTCGATAACTGACTCGGAAAACGGGACAACATGACCGCGCAGACGAAAGCCCCGAAACTGAAGCCAAAGCGGGTTCGCGAATACCTCTGGAATCCGAACAACTTCTATTCCGACGACGACCTGTACTTGATGTGTGGAGTGGAACGCGGCTACGACGATGTTGAGTACGACGGTCGCATGTTCTGTGATGGAGTGGCAGAAGTCAGCACGCTCGGATTTTGCGAGTCGCGGATCGGTCAGAAGCATCTACAGTCGAATAACCCCAAGAAGGAAAGAGGCATGAAGTACATTGTCGTCGCTGTCATCGCCGCGCTCGCGCTTACAGGGCATGCGGGAGAAAGCAAGCAAGTTCAGCGCGTGGAACGCCTGGCAGTGGGTCAACGCGTGGACCTGGGGGCCGGTCAAACAGTCGAACGCGTCGAATAGGAAAACTAAAAATGAACCTGAGTTCGCTATTAGCGTGGGCGAAGCGGCTTACCGGCGGATCAGAACCGAGCGGCGTATTCAAGCTGGGCCATGGCGTAGCAGAGCCGATGATACGGATGGGCAGATCGGCTTTCAGCGATGCCACCGTAAAGACGCTCGCCTTCGTTGGAGCGCGGCCCGGGACATTGTTGAAGTCAACGAATTTTGTGCAGCGCGCGTAGTCGATCGCCGTCCTCATCTGGCGAGCGAGCGGCACGATGCGTCGGAGTAAGCGTTCCGCGATGCGCTCAGTAGGATTTATGGCGCCGATGCAGCAAGACTCGACAACGTGACAGCGGGAACGAACGTTTTGGTGTTCCGCAAGACCCAAGCCGCGTAGGAAACGTGATGCGAAAACTAGGTGACTGGCGCGCGGGTCTGATCCTCTCCTGCATCGTGGCGAGCGCCGTGCGCTCGGCCGATCCAGCTCACGCTGCACATAAGCGGGCCGCCCTCGGGATGTTCGTATCACTGCTATCAAGCGCTGTGTTCTGCGGATTCGCGGTGGCACTATTGCCGGACGACGCTTCTCCAGCTGGACTCGAGTCCGTGGCGATAGTTTTTCAGGAGCGTGCGGCCGCAGGGTTCGGCTTGGCTGCATCCGCAGTCGGGATCTGCTTCATAGTGTGCTATGTGCTGGTGCTTAAGTGGCCGGAGCGTTTTGTCGATCTGTCTGAATAGAATGGAAAGCAGATGAGTATGTCAAGATTCAAGGCAAACATACGCGGTGGAGCAGACCAGCGCCACTTGAAGCAACAAGGAGAAAACAATCATGATGACGCTCATGCTTATACCAAAGGGCAGTTGATGCCCTTTATGAAGATCCTATCTCACAGGTAGACACCGTCCGACGCGCATTCTAAGCACAAGAGATCGGTATCGAGCGGATGATGCTCAATTACTGAAGCAGCTCGACAATCCATGGCTCGGCGGCGACGGCACCGTCAATATCGATGAAGAGGGTGACCGACCCCACAACGATATCGTGCGAACAAACGCTCACTGCCGGCGCTTCCCACGGCTTGTCCTTTGTGGGGCGAGCCGGAAGATCGCTAGCATTGAAGTCGATGGGATACTCGAAGAATGCGGTGCCTTGTTGGACGATGAAGTGCGTTCGGTCGATTCGAATGCCTCGCAGGCGCGGATCGACGATCCTGTTCAAGACCGTGTCGAGCTCGTCGACGCGCGACAAGCGGTGCTTTGTGCACTGCTGGTGCGACGAAGATGGACCACAGCCGTACGATCGCTTTGCGCTCGGACAATACGATGGTTTTTTACATTCATTCATCGATGCAAGATTTCGATCAGAAGGTCGGCATGCTGTTCGGGGATAGCTTTCTCGTGACCCGGAACGGACCAGTGGCGCTGACCAATGCACCAATCGGGATTGTGACGAAGTCCGCTGACTGAGCATTTATCGGGTCGCGCTTTCAAGGGTGCACGTTTGAGATAAAGCGAGATGGCCCGCGTTTTCAGGACGTAAGCGAACATTTATATCCGACTTGGCGGTTGAGGTCGGCGCTGCGCCTATTGTTCTGCTTCGGCAAACGCCTTACTAACATGCGGCGTGCCCGCTTCGATGACGGGCACGTCTGCGTTCGCCCTACGGCCTCCCTTCGCGCGCCCGTCATCAATATTTCGCTACCGCGCACGAATCATTTGATTCATCGATCGGATCGTTCGCTCGGGGGACCACAGAGTGCCAGACCATCTTATTGCGACAGAATCAGCCAACGCGCTCGTTCTGTCATAGGCAGCGTGACGCGTGAATTTTGAGATCTGCGTACTTCAGAGCGTTTCATAATAACCACGTTTTCGCGAAAATGTACATAAGGTAAAACACCATGAAAAAAGAGTTGGCAAGCAATCTCGAACATGATTAGTCTAGGTAATCGTTTTCCAACTTTCATGTTTAGACAGTCCATTATTAAAAGACGGTTCTTACGCATATTGTAAGGAGCGGGGAGAATATCATACCCATGATACTGTTCAGTACAGCGCGTATTGCCATCAGTTATCGCGAAATCGTGTACGCGCTACGCTTATTCGTGACCGTCGTCATCAATGAGGGCTGGCGACAATCGCGCAACTCGTGCGCATCCTTCAGCACGAGATCGAATGGACGCAAGTACAGTGCGGCCGCTTCATGATTGCGGTCTCTGCTTTCTATGCAATCGGTCTGGTGAGCCTCGGGCGCATCGTGGAGTGGCTCTCGCGAGCGTCGTATGGACTCACGATTGTCGTCTTGAGCATCGCCGCGACGCTGCACGCGGCAGGCAGTTCGGTGATGGGCTTCGCGATAGTGCGCTCGCTGTTAGGCATCGGCGAAGGAGGAAACTGTCCTGCTGCGACCGAAACCACGACGAAGTGGTTGCAGCGCAGTAAACACTGCTCTCACGGCCAGCCTCGCCAACATTGGCGCGGTGCTCTGACCGGCAATCATCTGGGCGCTCGCGGTGGGCTTTGGCTGGCGTTCACCTTCGTGATGGATAGTCGGCGTCGTATGGCTGATCGCGTGGTTTGGATGATTCGCCAGCCGGACGGGGGCCTGCACGAGGACGAACTCGCCGATGAAGGTGACGAAATCAAAGCCGTCGATGCCGCCAGCGCGAAGTAAGCCCGTCAGATTTCAAGTGGGTGTTGATCATCGGCAAATCCCTGACAGATTCTTGGCAATCATCGAGCGGGCCAGCGGGTTGGACTGAAAGCCGAATTCTTTCGATCGCGGACCTCAGTTTGGCTTCCACAGGCTCGGTGAAACGCTTGGCGCCGTTTATATTTGGACACAGTAACAACGAAGACGCCAAGGAGCACCGCGACATAATAAATGGGTGTGACAGATTGTTTCATATGGAAAACGTTTTATTGAAAAAGGTTCGCCTCGCACCGTATGAGTGCAGCGATGCAATGACATTTGAAGTGATTATCTATAAGGGCCAAAAGGCTTTCGGGAGTAATATTTTGATTATTGGATATGCACGAGTATCGACCGAGGAGCAAAACCTGGCGCTACAAACGCTTGCTTTGGAGGCTGCAGGTTGTGTCAGGATCTTTACAGACCATGGCGTGTCAGGCGCGAAGGTAACTCGGCCTGGACTCGAGCGAGCCCTTCGCCGCCTAAAGCCCGGCGGCAAACTCGTTGTATGGCGTCTAGACCGACTTGGTCGGTCCCTAACCCATCTCGTAAAAGTTTTAGATCATTTGGGTCGGCGGCATATTCGCTTTCAGTCGTTGACCGAGAGCATCGACACTACCTCGTCAGGTGGCCGCCTAATTTTTCACATGATGGCCGCTTTGGCTGAGTTTGAACGTGCACTTATTAGTGAGAGAACCCGCGCGGGGATGGCGGCAGCTCGTCTTCAGGGAAAGAGCCTCGGCCGCCAGCCTTCTTTGACCCCAGAGCAATGCTTTGAGGCCCTGCTGTTACGTGAGAAGAATCAATGGAGTACACGGGAAGTCGCCGCTCATTATGGCGTGCACCCGCGAACACTCCGTCGGCGTGTAGCTTGCCTTAAAGGTAAGCGGCCAGCGAACCCGTCTTGACGGGCGACGGCTACACGACAGCCGTGAGAGGCTGCCAGTTATGAGGTGACCCTGCCTGGTTTCCACGTACAGCAGATCATACAGCGATCAACGCGGCCCCGTAGTCGATAGAGGTAAGAAAGCCAATCGAGGTGTACAGGCGTTGTCGATTGTAATAGCCCTCAATCCAGTCGACGAGATCCAGACGAGCCTGCGCTCGCGTTTCGTAGCGGACCTGATAGATTCTCTCGACTTTCAGGGTCTTGAAGAAGCTCTCCATAGGGGCGTTGTCCCGCGCATTGGCACGACGGCTCATGGAGATCGCTGCCTTGAATCCGGCAGCCAGCTTCCGGTATGCCCGGCTTGCATACAAGGGAATCCGTCGAGCTTGCAACGCTGGAATGGGTGGCATGGTACAACCTGGAGTAGCCCCTTGATTCTCAGGACACGCGGCACCTCTTAAAATAAGAGGGAGTCTTGTGACTGGTCTTAAGCCTAAGCAAATAGTGGAAAGCATCGAATTTTGAGTGAACCAGAGCGTCGCCGTCGGTGCTCGGTCCAGGAAAAGGTCTCCATCGTCCAAGAGACCATGGAACCGGGCGCAACGGTCTCAGCGGTTGCCCGGCAACACGGGGTGAACCCAAATCAGGTATTTGCGTGGCGCAAGCAATATCAGGACGGCAGCCTGGCAGCGGTGAAAGCTTGGGAAGCCGTGGTACCGGCTTCGCAGTTGTCCGCAGCAATGAAGGAAATCAGAGAACTGCAGCGTCTGCTTGGCAAGAAGACGCAAGAGGCAGAGATACTGAAGGAAGCAGTCGAATATGGCCGCTCAAAAAACTGGATTGCGCGCTCGCCCTTACTGCCCGGGGACGACCAATGAAAACGGTCTGCGATGTTCTCGGCGTGGCGCGCTCTGCTTTGGCAGTTAGGAAAGCCCGCTCCTCGGACTGGCAGGATGGCCGTCGCGCTCGGTTATCGACGACGCGGACTTGGTTGCTGCAATCCACGAGCATGTGGCCGTCTTGCCGACACATGGGTACCGCAGAGTCTGGGCGCTACTGCGACGTAGCCAGGAAATGGCTGGCGCGCCGTGCGTGAACGTCAAGCGGGTCTATCGTGTCATGCGCGACCACCAGTTGCTGCTGCGACGTCCCGGTCAACGACGTGACACCCGCCGCCATGATGGACGAATTTCGGTTGACCAAAGCGATGTCCGCTGGTGTTCAGACGGCTTTGAGTTCCGTTGTGGCGATGGCTCGCCGTTGCGCGTGACATTTGCACTGGACTGCCATGACCGAGAGGCCATCAGTTGGGCAGCGACGACTGGTGGCCATAGCGGCGACGTCGTGCGTGATGTGATGCTCGCAGCGGTCGAGAACGCTTCGGCACGGCGCAGCCAGGTTCAACCATTGAATGGCTGTCGGACAACGGCTCTGCCTATATCGACCATCGCACGCGTAGCTTCGCTCGCGAGTTGGGTCTAAAGCCATTGACGACCCCGGTTCGTTCGCCGCAGAGAGTAATGGCATGGCCGAGCGGTTCGTGAAAACGATGAAGCACGATTACGTCGCCTTCATGAACAAGCCCGATGTGCCCACGGCGCTCACGCATCTGGCCGCTGCCTTCGAGCAGTATAACGAGCGCCACCCGCACCGAGCCCTGAAATACCGCTCGCCTCGCGAGTTTAGACGGGCTGCAGCATCATCAACCTAATGGTGTCCGCGTGTCCTGAGTTGCAGGGGCAACTACACAACCATCATCGGCTGATGAAACCGCTTGGCTATATCTCACCCGCCGAGGCTGAGGCAAACTACTACAGGCAGCTCAGAAATATCACTGACGCGCCGGCATTAACTTAAACCAACCAGCCTCCACGATTCTCGGTGCGGTTCAAGAGTCTCCGACATCGATGTACTGGTTGTTTGCGGAAACCGTGCGCTTATCGTTCAAGCGAAATCTAAACGGCTTACGTTGGAAGCTCGAAAAGGGAACGACCAAGCCATTCAAGAAGACTTCAAAAACGCCGTCCAAGTCGCGTACGATCAAGTTATCACATGTGCTCGCTGCCTCCAAGACAAACGTCACCGACTCGTTACGGCGGACGGGCGGGACGTCAAGCTTCCCGAGGCATTCAGCGAAATATACATACTGTGCGTCGTCAGTGATCACTACCCCGCCCTTAGTTTTCAAGCGAGACAGTTTCTAAAGACGCAACATGATGAACAAATGCGGCAACCCCTGCTCTTGGACGTGTTCACTCTCGACACTATGACTGAGATGCTGCGGACGCCATTGCAGTTCCGGAGTTACATCAATCGACGAGCCAAATACGACGACCAGATATTCGCCTCACAAGAGCTAACGGTTCTCGCCTACCATCTGAAGCAGGATCGGTGGTTGACTCTACAAAAACGCTTGTCCACGTTACCGAAGACTTCACCGCCAGCCTTGACGTCGCCATGATGGTTAGGCGGACAGGTTCAAAGGGATGCCTTGCGGGCGTGGCGCAGTCTTTTTGGGCCAATGTTCCCGATATCGTAAGTTCCTTGTCGATATTGCAATATATAGAGGTGTCGTCATGGCAGAGTGGTCATTGTCTCAGCTGCTTGGCAGCTTGCATTCGGAAATCCAGGGTCGCCTCGCAATCGCTAGAGCCTCATTTGCGCATCCAGGAACTAAAGGGGATGCTACCGAAGGGGTCTGGCTCGAACTGCTGCAGAACCATTTGCCCGAACGCTACCAAGCGACCAAGGCGCATGTCGTTGACAGCAATGGCAACTTCAGCCATCAAATGGACGTTGTCGTATTCGACCGTCAATACTCCCCGTTCATCTTCCGCTTTAATGATGAGGTTATCGTCCCTGCGGAGAGCGTATATGCCGTCTTCGAGGCCAAGCAGTCGGCTGACGCGGCCATGGTCAAATACGCACAAGAGAAGGTCGCCAGCGTCAGGGCTCTGCACCGAACCTCTCTTCCGATTCCTCATGCAGGCGGTGTGTACCCAGCGAAGGCGCTCATGCCAATTCTTGGCGGTCTATTAACCCTTGAGAGCGGCTGGACTCCCGCGCTTGGAGATTCGTTCGAAAAAGCGCTGTTGGCGGATACCGGCGCAGGGCGCTTTGATGTCGGGTGTGTAGCAGCTCACGGGCATTTTTTCTTGGACAAGACTTCAGGAAGCTATTCGTTCGTAAACGAGAATAAACCAGCCACCGCCTTTCTCTTGCCATGCTCCAGTTCAGCGGAACGGTGCCGATGATTGACATTGAGGCCTACGGCAGTTGGCTCACCAAGTAGGCTTAATTTGTATGCCTGCCGGGCTTGGTAACCTGTCGCTTACCGGCCGGTACAACAGATGCAAGCGCCGGCGGCCTCTTGGTCTTTTGAAGTTAAGCAGTGTATTCATGCTCCGCACTAACGGCGCCGCCATCCGTTGCTCTGCCCGGCGAACGCAAACGTGTGACCACATCGCTACTTCAAGATGTTCCGTGGAGTTCGCAGCGACAGAATTCTAGCCGGGGCGGCAAAAGCCTTGCGCCCCGACGCATTGCTCTTATCTGATTCAGGAAGAAGTTCGTCAGCCCCTCAGCGAAGGGAACCACGCATGAAAAAACAAAAAAGTAACCAGACCATCTTCTATCCGCAACTGAATGATTTTTGCCGGAAGTACCTTGATTCGTCCAGGGCTGTCAGTGCGATGGACCGGAATCTGTTCCCGCAACGATTGACCGACATCCAGAAGTCAATCTTTGAACAATTCTTACTGTTCGACCAGGTATCGTTTGGCGTACACGGTGAAAACATTCCTCTCGCTTTCCTAATCAATTGTTTTGGACGTAAAGGATTTGAGGCGTTGCTCGAGCAACGGGCGGTCGGGTTCGTTCTACGCACCCAAAACATTTTGCACTTCGCGGATGAGGTGAACGGCGTCAATCCCTTAGGTTGGGGAACGTTTAATGAAGGGCATTACCTCGACCCAGAGAAGTCTATAGAGACAGGGCTTTAAATGGGTCAACCCAAATCTCGGACGACGGGAGACAAGTTCGTTGGTAGCGAAGATTCTTCCAACGTATACCGTGACTCGAGACGGGCTTGCGGAGATGTCAGTAAAGGCTGTCGAATCAGCGTTCTTGTCGGGAAAGCTCAAGGGTCTCGGCTTCGACCCTAACGTAATAGAGCTGACGGCCTTTCCGAAGGAAAAGCGAATGCTCTTCAACAAATGTGCGGACGAAGTGATGTCCTATACGTTCTTGTGCGAGGGGCAGATGACGTCATTCTCGAAGTTTGAGTATTTTCATTTGTTCAACGAGTCTGCCAGAAAGATTGCAGATATTTCGAAGACGACCGGCGGCTTTGACCAAATCGCAAGGACTCAGGACATTCCAGACCTGAAAATGCTTTACGAAAAAATTGAATCACCTCTGAGGCGGGTTCCCGCTATCCGCGGGAAGCGCAGTTCCATCAAATTTCGGGAATGACTTGCTAACGCGACGGAGAATGAGTCGGGTAGGAGTATCACGCGGGAGTACACAGAGGCAATCGCGAAGGGAAGGGGATTCTTCCAGAGCAACACCGGAAAAATTACGAAGGCCATCGCGACCACCGCTATCGGAGCTGCGGTCGGCGCATTGCTGGATTCACAGCTCGAAGGTGCCGTGATTGCTGGAAGTCTGGCACTCAGCAAAGTGCTGGACCCGTTAGCCGACGTTAGTTTGGATTTGCTGGACACGTTTGTGCTCGACGGACTCACCAAGGGCTGGACTCCTAAAATATTCTTCGACGACCTGGAGCGGCTGGCTGGCGACGCCTGATGGACTGAAGATGCCTCTGTCAGCGTTGGTGGCCAAAATCTGTCGCTGTGAGAGGTTCGGCGAGCCAGCAGTACGTAACCAAAGCTGAGATTGAATCGGCCGAAATCAGGGCCTGATAATACATTCACCCGTCTGTTTGGATAAGTAGGCTTATTATAAGGCCGGAAGCCGTCGATAAATCAAGCTTCGTGGCTCTTTACCTATAATCGCGCGATGGAAACCCAACTCGACAAACGCTTCGGCTTTCTGGTGGCGGACGTGGACCGCCTGTGCGGCACCCGTTTCGACGAACTGGCGCGGTCGTCGCTCAATCTGACGCGCGCGCAATGCCGCGTGCTCGCGTATCTGTCGCATTACGGCGAGGTGAATAAGGCGCGGCTGGCGGACTTGCTCGGCGTCGCGCCGATTTCCGCCGGGCGCTTGCTGGATCGCATGGAAGAGGGCGGCTGGATCGAACGTCGTCTGAATCCCGACGACCGGCGCGAGCGGCAGGTCAGCATCACCGCGAAGGCGGAGCAGGCGCTGGATCGCGCGCGGCGCGTGGGCGACGAGATCGCCGCCGAGGCGCTCGCGGGCTTCAGCAAACAGGAGAGCGAGCAGTTGATCGGCCTGTTGCAGCGGGTGCGCGGCAATCTGAGCAAGATCGTCGACCGGTGACGCGCCGGGAGCGTTTGTTGCTTCCGCGAGCATCGACTATTCACCAATGGAGATTGCCATGTTTCGCAAGCCATCGCTCGCCGTACTCGTGTTGTCGGCCGCCGCGCTGACCGCGTTGCCCGTCGCGTCCGCCTTCGCGCAGGATGCCGCCGCATCGACGCCCAAGGAAGTGAAAAAGGCGCAGCGCAAGGCCGCGCGCGAGAAGAAGAACGCCGAGTTGAGCCAGCTCGAAAAGAACGGCTACAACCCGAACGGCGAGCAGAACAACTATCCGCAGAATCTGCAGAACGCGCAGCGCAAGATCGACGCGCAGAAGGCCGGCAAGCCCGCGCCGGCTTCCGCGCCGTGAGCGTCGTTCACTCCAGCTGATACGAAAACGCCGCGTTCAAACGCGGACTCCGCGATGCGCTCTCCACGGGCGCGTCGCCGGTCGCCTTCGCGATCGACAGATCGAGGCTCTAGTGCTTCGCATCCGACACCCTGAAGCCGATGCCCACCGACGACAGCCGTCGCGGATTCGCCGTGCCGCCGTGCAGATAGACGCGCGCCGCATCGATGGCGACGTAGGGCGTGACGGTCTTCAGATACGTCATGCCGATGTCCACCGGCCGGTTCACTTCGAACGACGCGCCCCAGCCCGAATCGCCCGATGCCTCGCCCAGCTGATAACCCTGCGCGAAGCGCTGCGCGCCGAAGGAAATCTGCTCGGAAGTCGGCAGCGTATCGGACGAATATTGTCCGGTCGCGGATAGCACGGTGCCGATCTTGAGCGGCCAGTCGTTGCTCTGCGTGTAAGTCGCGCCGGTGCGCACGAAGGTCAGCGACACCGGATTAACCGGCGCATAGCCCGCGCGATTCGTCTCCGCGCTTTTCGATGCGCCGAGCACGTCGAACGCCTTCGCCACATTGAAGCTGGCGCGCCGCGTGACGCCCACGCCGATGCCGGTCCAGTCGAGCTGCAACTGCGCGACGCGAATCTGCGAGCGCTGCGCGAGTTGCGGATTGCCCGCGACGACAGTGTTTTTGAGCCGGTCTTCATCGTGCGATGCGTACACGGTCGCCGTGCCGACGAGACTGCGCGTATTGGACAAGATGAACGGATACACCGCCGATAACGCGAGCTTCTCGTTCACCACGGTGCGTTCGATACTCGACGGCAAGCCGGGATTATCGACCGGATGGCCGTGATAATGCGATGCATCGACTTTCGCGATGAAGCCGTCCGTGCCGATCGGAAGCGTGCCGCCGAGTGCATAGTAAGTCTGATCATTTCGGCCCTTCGACAGCAGCGCGGATGCGGTCAGCGCTTCGCCCAGGCCGAGCATGCCGTTCTCCGTCGCGCTGACGAGACCCTGCACGCCCGGATGATTGAAGTCGATGCCCGTACTCACGTTCACCGGCTTGCGCTCCACGTCGAGCGTCAGCGTCGCCGCGCCATCGGTGTTGTGCGGCGGCGCGACGGTGGCCTGCGTTTCCACGCCGGGAATCATGCCGAGCACGTTGATGACGCGTTCGAACGTCGCCTGCCGAAGCGGCCGGTCTGCGCGCATGCGCTGCACGACCGCGCGGATGCGTTTCTCCGCCGCGCCCGGATTGCCCTTGATGACGACATCGGCGACATAGCCTTCGACGATCGTCACGCGCACCACGCCATCGGCGAATGTCTGTGCGGGGATGAACGCGAACGACAACGCGTAGCCACGGGCCTTGTACATCGCGGTGATCGAATCGGCGACTTCGATCAGCTTGCCGATCGTGATGTCCTGTCCGATTAGTTGTGTAAATAGTTCGGATACCGAGCCACCCGTGCCGCCCGAACCCGGCGTGGTCGTCACGCCCGTCAACGCGCCGACCAGGCTCGTCACCGGGGCCAGTACGCCGCCTGTACCCGTGCCCGTGCCGCCGCCGCTGCCCGTCGCGCCGCTCAACGCGCCGCCGACACCGCCGACGAGGCTCGTCACCGGCGCAAGCACGTTGCCAGCGCCCGTGCCGCCGCCTGCGCCGCCGAGCAAACCTGCGACCGGCGCGAGCACGCCGCCCGCACCAGTGCCACCGCCCGCGCTGCCGAGCAAACCCGCGACCGGCGCAAGTACGCCGCCCGCGCCTGTTCCCGTTCCCGTGCCGCTGCCCGCGACGCCGCTCAAAAGACCGGTGATCGGCGCGAGCGGATTGCTGCCCGGCGTGCCGTTGACGAGCCCGCCCGCGGACGCAACCGTTTGCCCGGTCGCCGACACGAGATTGCCGACGCCCGATACCAACAGGTCTCCGCCGGACCCCGCGATGTTCTGCCCCGCCTGCGCCAATCCGCCGCCGAGCGCGGTCAGCAGGTTGTTGACCGGCTGCCCGAGTCCGGTCGCCGCGCCGACGGTTTGCGTCGTGGTGCCGACCATCGCGGTGATCGGCGTGATCGCCTGACTGACGGTCTGCGTGAGTTGCGTGACCGGCGCGCTGGTCAGCGTCTGATCGAGCACACCGCCCGTCTGCGTCACCGCATTGCCGACGATTCCGACGATGCTGCCGACCGGCGTCGTCACCGGCGCGAGCGGCGACAGTACGCCCGTGCCGAGACTCGACACCAGCGTGCCCGCGCTCGAGACGGCATCGCTGGTTTTCTGGACGACGCCGCCCGCGCTCGCCAGCGTCGTGCCGACCGGATCCGTCGACGTGCCGATCGTGCCGAGTCCCGCCGATACGCCGTCGCCGAGCGTGGACACAGCCGCGCCGAGATTCGAGACGACGCTGCCCGCCGCGTTCGCGGTGTCTGCGCCGACAACGGGCGTCGTCACCGTGGCGACCGTCGAGCCGGTGCCCGACACCGTGCCGCCACCGCTGCCTGAGCCTCCGCCGGAACCGCCGCCGCTTCCCGTGCCGCCACCGTTACTGCCGGTCGTCGTGCCGCCGCCCGAGCCGGAACCCGAACCCGTGCCGCTTCCCGATCCGGAGCTTGAGCCGTTCGATCCCGAACCGTCGCCAGTGGTGATGGTGTCCGCATTGCCGCCGGCGCCGGCCGGGCCTTTGCTAAGCGATCCGGAGCCGCCGCATGCTGCCAGGGACAAGACACTGGCGGCCGCCGCCACGATGATGGTGGTGCGAAGAAAGTCGCAGCCGATGTTGCTCGTATTCATGTCGCCCTCGGAGTGTCGTTATGAAAGAACCGCGGGCCGTTTAGTGCAGAAGCCATGCCATCGACATGAAGTTGGGATGCCTGAAGATCGCGCGTGAACGTGAAACGCTTTTGGCGATCGGGCTTTGAAGCACGCATCGAACGATGCGCGCGCAATCGTTTCAATCGCGCCGATGTCGAGTCGAAGCCGGCGCGTAACGTTACGAAACGGCGCGCGCGTAACGCGACGCGGCGTTACATCGTTTTTTAATGACGACTATCAGGAAACGCCGGGAATAACGATTAACGGTGTTTAGTCCCTGCTATTAAGCAGTCTGCGTACTTGCGACCGATCACTTCAAAAAAAGACACGATTACTGTCAGACGATAATTGATTTTGAGATACGCTTGAGTTATAAATTCGGAAAAGCGGTTTCTTCTTTTAGCAAACGTTGCCGGGGGAGCTATCGAGACTAAAAAAGACGCCAGATCACACCAAAAAACTGAGAGATTAGCGGGCTGACCACGCGGCTTCCAAGAAGGCTGCGGGCGGACACGCATTGGCCAAAATACAGGACCATTCCGAGGGCATCACAAATGAAAACGGTCTTTCTGCAGTACCTGAGAGATAACCGGGGCATTACGGCAATTGAATACGGGCTGATCGCCGGCGTATTGGCATTGGGAATCATGGCGGCGGTCGGAGACGTCGCCACCCAATTGTCGAACGCCTTCGAGGCAATCAAGACCGAACTCGCCACTAAAGGCTCCTGATCAGGGTTAATGCGGATTCTGTCCGCATTAACTCGTTTAATTCAAATAGCCTGAAAACGCGCCGGAGCAATCCGGCGCGCGGGGATTGTATCGCCATGCGCTTTTAAATCGATTATCCGGTTTATACCGGAGGGCGGTTTGCGCATTGCCTTTCGAATTAAGCCGTTATGTTTTCTCTCGAATTCGCGATTTTTATCGCCCATGCGGTCGCGGTCGTTTCAAACGGCTGCCGGCGCAGCTTTAAACCGGACGCGTCCGGCCATCTCGCGCCGTATCCGCGTGCGCCGGAGGTTCGCCCATGACTCGCCCGATCAACCGGCGCGCAGGCCTCGCGAAGCAACGCGGCAATACGGCGATCGAATTCGCCATCGTGTTTCCGCTGTTTTTCGTCATCTTCTACGCGATCGTCACCTACAGCCTGATTTTCGTCGCCCAGCAATCGCTGACGCTGGCGGCCGAAGAAGGCGCGCGCGCCGCGCTGCGCTATCAGGCGAATGCGACCAGCGTCGCCGATTCGCTCGCGCGCGCGGCACGGCGGCCTGCAGCACGGCGCAGGCGTTGTCGAACTGGCTCGCCGGACTCGCGCAATGCAGGGCCGTGCCCGCGCCGTGCACCTACGACGCGACGATGCGCTGCATCCAGGTGACGCTCGACTACGCCTACGCGAAAAACCCGCTGCGGCCCACGCTGCCGCTGCTCGACCTCGCGCTGCCCGATGCGCTCGAAGCGCGCGCGATGGTCCAGCTCAATCCGGACAACGTGCTATGAGCGCCCGCTCGCGCACGCGGTCTTTCCGCAGTCACTGACGCCTTTGTCGACATGGCCAATCTCACTCGCACACTCGCCATCCTGTTTCTGACGCTAGCGGTCGCGCTCGGCGTGTTCGCCCTGATGCTCGCGCGCACGCCGGAACGCGCGACGAACGCCGCGAACACGCCCGCGCAGCCGCTCGCCGCGAATCAACGTGAGGCCGGCGCGATTCTCCGTGAACAGCAGCACATCGACGGGATTCGTCTCGCGATGGATCACCAGCGACCGGCCAAGCGCCGAGCGCGAGAGAAAGTCCTGCTGCGTGGCACGGGTACCGCATACGATTCGAACAGGCTTCATGGGAGATCGGGAATGAGAACAGGAACGCTTTTTTCGCTTGATTGAAGTCTAGCGAGGCTTCCTGTCAACCGAAGCCGCGAACAAGGCGCAATCTCCCCCGTTTTTCCCGCGATGACCACCGCCGCTAATCGTCCTCGACCGGCGGCCCGATATAGTGCGCGCGCGGCCGCAACAGGCTGCCGCTCGTCATCTGCTCGATGGCATGGGCGATCCAGCCGACGCTGCGGGCCATCGAGAACAGCGCGAACGCCGCGCCCTCGGGCAGCGCGCAACGCTCGACCAGCGCCGCCAGCGCCACGTCGATGGTCGGCTTCGCGCCGGTCAGCCGCTCGACGTGCGCGATCAGCTCGCGCGCGCTGTCGGGCGCCTCGAACGCGGCCAGCAGATCGGCGGCGCGTGGATCGCCCTGCGGATACAGCTCGTGCCCGAACCCCGGCAGACGCGCCTCCGGCGACATCGCCAGCCAGCGGCGCACGGCGGCGTCGGTGCCCGCCGCGCGCGCATCGTCGAGCAAGGCCCGCACGCGCACGATCGCATTGCCGTGAATCGGCCCGGAAAACGCCGCCAGCCCCGCCAGCATGCTCGCGCCGCCAGCGTCGCCCCGGTCGATGCCGTCACGCGCGCGGCGAACGCCGAACTGCTCAGTTCCTGATCAGCGAGCATCACGAGGACGCGGCGCAGCAGTTCCGCATGCGGCTCGGCGTGCCACGCGCGCGCGATCCGCCGATGCAGCGGCGCATCGTCCGTTCCGAGCGTGGGCACCGAATTGCTCGCGAACAGGCCGAGCAGACGCGCGCCTTGTGCGTACAGCGTGTCGGTATCGGCGTCGGCGTCGGCGTCGGCGTGATCGGCGGCGGCAATGGCGAGCGCCGCGAAGACTTTCGGTCCATCGACGGAAACGGGCGCGACGCCCGGAAAATGCGGCACGCGCGGCGCGTCCCACAGCAGATGAGCGGTGTCTTCGAACGTCGCGGTGGCGGCGAGCCGCACGGCATCGCGGCCGCGATAGAACAGGCGTCCGCGCACGATCGTCGAGATGCGCGTGTTGATGATCGGCTCGCCCCAGGCCATCGTGCTCGCGGCGATATTCTTGCGCGCGCGCCCGGTGTTGCGCTGCTTGAGCAGCGTGGCGATATCCGAGCCGCGATACAGGCTGCGCTGCGCGTGCTCCGGATCGCGCGTCACCTCGATACGCCCCCGGCTCACATACGCATACAGCGTCTGCTTGCGCACGCCGAGCGCCTCGCAGGCTTCCTCCTGCGTCATCCAGTTCTTCACGTTGATTGAATCAATCAAGATTGACGCTCGCGGACGGCATCGGTTTAATGCATCACAAAAGGCACCCATCCGATGCGCGTTCAACCGGCGCGCGCCGGTCGAGGGACATGAAAGAGGAGATATCGATGGCTTCGGAACGAACGACCCAGTATATATCGACGGACTCGGCGCGCATGACGCGCACCAGCTACGGCGTGCTCGCGACCATTCTGCTGCTCGCGACCGTCGCGTACGCGGACCGCGCGATTCTTTCGATCGCCGGTCCCGGCATCTCTAAGGAATTCGGCCTGAATCACGTGCAGTTGGGCTACGTGCTGTCAGCGTTCAGCTGGGCGTATGTCGTCGGACAGATTCCCGGCGGACTGCTGCTCGACCGGCTCGGCACCAAGAAGATGTACGGCGCCACGCTCGTGCTTTGGTCGATCGCGACGATGCTGGTCGGCTTCGTCGGCAACGTGACCTCCGATCTGTCGATCGCGCTCGGCCTGCTGTTCGCGCTCGGCTTGATCGAAGCGCCGAGCTTCCCCGCCAACGGCCGCGTCGCTGTGATGTGGTTCCCGAAAGACGAACGCGGACTCGCGACCTCGCTGTTCGCGTCCGCCTCGTATTTCGCGGTCGCCATCTTCTCGCCCTTCGCGGGCTGGCTCACGTCGAAGTTCGGCTGGCCCGTGCCGTTCTTCGCGCTCGGGATCATCGGCATCGCGTCGTGAGGACTGTGGCATGTGATGATGCACGAACCGCGCAAGCATCCGCGCATGTCGGCGGCGGAGCTGGATCATATCGTCGCGGGCGGCGCGATGATCGATATCGACTCGAAGCACGAATTGCAGGCGCGCCCGGCCGTCTCCGGCGATGTCGTGCGCACGCTGCTCGGCAACCGCATGCTGTGGTGCGCGTATATCGGCCAGTATTGCACCATCGCGCTGAGCTATTTCTTCATTACGTGGTTTCCGATCTATCTCGTGCAGGCGCGTGGCATGAATGTGATGCAGGCCGGCTTCGCAACGATGATTCCCGCCATCGCGGGCTTTCTCGGCGGCATCGCTGGCGGCGTGATTTCCGACTGGCTGATCCGGCGCGGCTGGAGCGTGTCGTGGGCGCGCAAGACGCCTTATATCGTCGGCATGGCAGTGGGCTGCTGCATCGTGCTGTCGGCCTTCACCGAAAGCAACCTGCTGATCGTCATGCTGATGACGGTCGCGTTCTTCGGCAAGGGCGCGGCGGCGGGCGCGGGCACCTGGGCCATCGTCAGGGATACCGCGCCGCGCGAAGCCGTGGGTCTGGCGGGCGCGGTGTTCAATTGCGTGGGCAATATCGGCGGCATCGTCACGCCGATTGTGTTCGGGTATATCGTGCAGGCGACCGGCGGCTATAACGTCGGGCTGTACTTCGTCGCGGCGCATTGTCTCGTCGCCGCCGTGATCTATTTGCTGTTCATGGGTAAGATCGAACGTGTGAAGGTGAGTTGAGCGCGGCTCGCCCTCTCCCGTTCAACGCCTTTCTTTAATTTTTTGCAAGCATATGGCCAAGCCGATCATCCTCAACGCGGCAGCGTTGCCCGAGTGGGCGCACGACGAACTCGACACGTTATTCGACGTGCTCGATTTTCCAAAGGATACCGAATCAATTTCCACCTTCCTGAGCGAGCACGGGAAGAAAGTGCGCGGTATCGCGCTGCGCAAGACCAGGATCGATGCCGCCTTGCTCGACGCATTGCCCGCGCTCGAAATCATCTCGAGCTATAGCGCTGGGCTCGACAATGTCGACATCCCGGCCACGAAGGCGCGACGCATCAAGATCGAAAACACCTCGCACATTCTCGCCGAGGACGTCGCCAATGCGGCGGTCGGTCTTGCGCTCGCGATCACGCGCGACTTCGTGAACGCCGATGCCTTCGTGCGCGCCGGACGCTGGCCCGCGCAATCGCAATATCCGCTCGGGCGTTCGATCTCGAACATGAAGGTGGGCATCGTCGGGCTGGGCACGATCGGCACGGCAATCGCGAAGCGCTTGCAGGCGTTCGGCTCCGAACTCGCGTATTTCGGCCCGAATCGCAAGCCGGTCGACATGCCGTATTACGACGACGTGAAGCGTCTCGCGCACGACAGCGACATGCTGATCCTCACCTGCCCGCTCTCGCCCGCGACGTTCCATCTCGTCGATGCAGACGTGATCGATGCGCTCGGGCCGCGCGGCTTTATCGTGAATATCGCGCGCGGGCCGGTGGTGGACGAAGCGGCGCTGATCGCGGCGCTCGCAGAGGACAAGATCGCGGGCGCGGCGCTCGATGTCTTCGAGCACGAACCCGCCGTGCCCGAAGCGTTGATCGAGGATCGACGCGTGATTCTCACGCCGCATATCGGCTCGGGCACGGAAGAAACGCGCCGGCGCATGGCGGAAAACGTGGTGGATGCGCTCGCGCGTCACTTCAACATCGAAGGTCCGCGCGATGTGGTCGCCAACGCGGCTTAAAGCGATATCGCCAGACGCCGCACGCCTTCGCGGATATCGTCGATGGACGGCGCGGTGAACGACAGCCTCAAGGTCGCTTCATCGACGTTGTCCGCATAGAACGCGCGACCCGGCACGAACAGCACCTTGTTGTCGATCGCGCGTTTCAGCAGCGCCGACGAATCGCCCGCACGGCAGCGCGCCCACACGAACATGCCACCCTCCGGCCGATGAAACTCGATCGCGCCATCCAGCACGCGCGCCATCTCGTCGCATAGCGTCTCGCATTTGCGTCGATACGCCTCGATAATGCGCGGCAGATGCGTATCGAGCGAACCTTGCGCGAGATACGCCGCCGCGATAGCCTGCGTCAGCGGAGAGCTGCACAGATCGACCGTCTGCTTCGCCACGACGCAGCGCCGCGCGATCTCCTTCGGCGCGACCGTCCAGCCCACACGCAACCCCGGCGCGATGATCTTCGACAGACTGCCGAAGTACACGAGCCAATCGCGCGAACCCGGCACCTGCTCACTCAATGCAAGCAGCGATGGCACCCCTTCGCCCGAGAAGCGCAACTCGGCATAAGGCTCGTACTCGACGATCACGAAGCGATGCTTCGCCGCCAGCGCGAGCAACGCGAGACGCCGCTCGCGCGTCAATGTCGCGCCGGTGGGATTCGCGAAAGTCGGCACCGTATAGAGCAGTTTCGGCGCTTTCACCGTGCCCGAATCGAGCAGCGCGGCGAGACGATCCGTGTCGATGCCGTATGCATCGACGGGTACGGTCACGACGTTTGCCTGCTGCAACCGCAGCGCCTGCACCGTCGCCGGATACGCGGGCTGTTCGGTGAGCACCGTATCGCCCGCCGCGACCAGCACGCGCAACAGCAGATCGAAGCTCTGCTGCGAGCCCGTCGTCACGACGAGTTCCGCCGCCGCGCACGCCGCGCCGCGCTGACGCATCAACGCGATGATCTCGTCCTTGAGCTCGGGCAGGCCATCGGTCGGGCCGTATTGCAGGCACTTCGCGGGCGCGCGCCACGCCTGCTCGGTGGCGCGCTGAAGGCCCTCCGCATCGAACAGTTCGGCGGCGGGATAACCGCCCGCGAACGAGATCATGCCCGGCTCGCCGAGATACTTGAACAATTCGCGAATCGGCGAACCGGCGGGATTGTCGAAAGGCGCAGTGAACGGATACATGGCCGCGTCGTCCGCTTACTCGATGGAAAAGTCGATGCCCTGTGCAAGCGGCAACGCCGACGAATAGTTGACCGTGTTGGTCGCGCGGCGCATGTAGCCCTTCCATGCATCCGAGCCGGATTCGCGTCCGCCGCCGGTCTCCTTCTCGCCGCCGATCTCCGCGCCGCTCGGCCCGATGTTCACGTTCGCGATGCCGCAATCGCTGCCCGATGCCGACAGGAAGCGCTCGGCTTCGCGCAGGTCGGTAGTGAATACGCATGAGGACAGGCCATGCACGGCGGCGTTGTTGGCGTCGATGGCTTCATCGAACGCGCCGTATTTCAGCACGTAGAGAATCGGCGCGAAGGTTTCCTTCAGCACGACCGCCGTTTGCGATGGCATCTCGACGATGGCCGGCGTCACGTAATACGCGTTCTCCTTGCCTTCGACCGCGAAGCGTTCGCCGCCCGTCACCGTGCCGCCTTCCTGCTTCGCCTGCGCGAGCGCGGCCTGCATGCGTTCAAACGACGCCGCGTCGATCAGCGGGCCCATCAGCGTGCCGGCTTCGAGCGGATCGCCGATACGGACCTTCGAATACAGCGTCTTCAGACGCGCGACGGCTGCATCGTAAATGCTTTGGTATACGAACAGACGGCGCAGTGTCGTGCAACGCTGACCCGCCGTGCCGACCGCCGAGAACAGAATGCCGCGCAAGGCGAGTTCCAGATCCGCCGTCTCCGACACGATGCCCGCGTTATTGCCGCCGAGTTCGAGAATCGAACGGCCGAAGCGGCGCGCCACCTCGACGCCGACCGTGCGGCCCATTTCCGTGCTGCCCGTCGCGCTGACGATATTCGATCGCGCATCGGCGACGAGTTGCGCGCCGATCTCGCGTCCACCGTTGATGACGCGCGTCAAACCTTGCGGCGCATCGCCGAATTCCTTGATGGCGTCCTGCAAAATGCGGTCGACGGCGAGCGCGGTCAACGGCGTCTTTTCCGACGGCTTCTACAGCACCGCGTTGCCGCACACCAGCGCGAGCGCCGCGTTCCACGACCACACGGCCGCCGGAAAGTTGAACGCGGAGATCACCGTGCACACGCCGACCGGATGCCAGCTTTCCGCCATCCGGTGCCCCGGCCGCTCGGACGCGATCGTGAGGCCATACAGTTGCCGCGACAGCCCGACCGCGAAGTCGCAGATGTCGATCATTTCCTGCACTTCGCCCATGCCTTCCTGCAGGATCTTGCCCGTCTCCAGCGTGATGATGCTGCCGAGCGCGCGCTTGTTCTCGCGCAGCTTATTGCCGAGGATGCGCACGAGTTCGCCACGGCGCGGCGCGGGCACGTTGCGCCAGGTCTTGTAAGCGGCTTGCGCATCGGCGAGCGCGCGGTCGACGTCGGCGGCGGACTGGCTCGCGACGCGGCCGATCAACGCGCCGTCGATCGGCGAATGAACCGCGATATCGCCGGCTTCGGCCAGATGCGAAATGCCCAGTTCCGAGAGAATATTCGATGCTTTCATGCTGGCTCCTTGAGTGCTTCGCTCATTGTGCGAAGCCGAATGCGCGGATTCAAACGAGTAAGTTGCACGACTTGATGCGCATCACGCATCAAGCGTGGCCGTAGATGCGCTCGACGCGGGCGCGTGGCGCATGCCGCTTTCGAGCGCGCGCAACGCAAGCTGCGCGATATGCAGCGTATGACGTCCCGCGCCGTGTTCGATCTGCTCGCGGCAACTGAAACCGTTGGTGACGATCAGCGTGTCCGCTTCCGCCGCGCGCACCATCGGCAGCAGCTTCTGCCCGGCGATCTTCATCGACAGATCGTAATGTTCCGCGTTGAAGCCGAACGATCCGGCCATGCCGCAGCAGCCGGTGTCGGCGAGTTTCCAGCGCACGCCAAGCTTGTCGAGCAAGGCGGTTTCGCGCTTCATGCCGAACAGCGCCTTCTGATGGCAATGACCATGCACGAGCACATTTGCATCGAGCAACGGCCAGTCGAAATCGGCATCGGCGATAAAGTCGGAGAACAGATGCGTCTGCTGCGAGAGACGCGCGGCGAGCGCATCGTCGGGCAACTGCTTGAGCAATTCGTCCTTGAATACGGACAGACAGCCCGGCTCGAGTCCGACGATCGGCACGCCCGCGCGGATATCGTCCGCGAGTTCGGTCACGGCCTGCTGCAAGAGCGCGCGCGCTTCGTCGAGCAGACCGTAATCGTAGAGCGGACGGCCGCAGCACAGACGCTTCTTCGGCAGCACGACGTCGTAGCCGAGCGCATAGAGCACTTTCGCGGCGGCGTGCGCGACATCGGGCGTGAAGTGATCGTTGAAGGTATCGACCCAGAGGATGATCCTCTTGCCATGCGTATTCGCGCGATGCCGCCTGACAGCGCTCGCGCGATACGTCTCCTTCGCGAACACCGGCAAACGCCGCTTGTTCGCGACGCCCGCCGCCCACTTGCTGATCGAACCGACCACCGGCGCGGACGTCAGCAGATTGGTGAGCGCGGGAAAGCGGCTCGCGAGCGGCGCCCATGCCCCGATGCGTCCCATGAAGAACGCCTGTCTCGGCTGCTTGTGATGCTCGTAGAACTGCGAGAGGAATTCGGCCTTGTACGACGCCATATCCGTATGTGTCGGGCAATCGGATTTGCAGCCCTTGCAGGCAAGACAGGTATCGAGCGCCTCCTTCACTTCGCGGCTCTTCCAGCCGTCCTTGATCACGTCGCCCTGCATCATCTCCCAGAAGAGATGCGCGCGGCCACGCGTCGATTGCCGTTCCTCGCGCGTCGCACGAAAGCTCGGGCACATGGTGGCGCCATCGAGCGAGCGGCACTTGCCCATGCCGATGCAACGCTCCATCGCGCGTTGCAGGCCGTTGCCTTCGCGGCTATTGAACGTAAGCTTGGTCGTCAGCGTGACGGGTTTGTAGGCCGGTCCCATGCGCAGGTTTTCGTCGGCGCGATACGGATGCACGACCTTGCCCGGATTCATACGATTCTTAGGATCCCAAATCGCCTTGAAATCTTCCATTGCACGGATGATATCGGTGCTGTACATCACCGGCAGAAACTCGGCCTTGGCCTGGCCGTCGCCGTGTTCGCCCGACAGCGAACCGCCGAAGTCCACCACCAGTTGCGCCGCCTCGCGCAAGAAGCCGCGCCACGTACTCACGCCTTGCGCGTTCTGCAGATCGAAGGTGATGCGCGCATGCACGCAGCCATCGCCGAAGTGACCATACAGACTCGTCTGATAACCGTAGCGATCGACCAGCGCCTGAAACGCGCGCAGATAATCGCCCAGCCGCATCGGATCGACAGCCGCGTCTTCCCAGCCGACGACCGGATCGGGCCGCGACGGATCGATCGACAAGGCCACCGCCGACGCGCCAGTTTCGCGGATCGACCAGACGCGCTGTTGATCGGCCTTCGCCTCGACGACGGCGCACGAGGTCTCGACGCCCGCCTTGCCCGCGTTGAAATAGGCCTGCGCGGCGCGCGCGCGTTCAAGCGCTTCGACGGCATCGTCGGCGCCGAATTCGAGCACGACCCACGCATCGCCTTCGGGCAGCATCGCGATTTCATCGGCCTTCAGATTGCGCGCCTGCAAGCCGCGAATGATGTTGCGATCCAGACCTTCGATCGCGATCGGCCCGAAGCGCTCGAAATGCGGCACGGCGTCGGCGGCGAGATAGATATCCGCGAAGCCGACGATCGCCAGCACGCGATGCGCGGGACTATGCACGAGGCGCATTTTCGCGCGCAACGTGATAGCGCACGTGCCTTCCGTGCCGACCAGTGCACGCGCGACATTGAAGCCGTTCTCCGGCAACAGTTGATCGAGATTGAAGCCCGACACGCGGCGGCGGATGTTGGGAAACTCGCGGCGGATCGCATCGGCGTAGCGGTCGCGCAGATCGCGCAGCGCGCGATAAATTTCGCCGCGCCGTCCGCCTTGTTCGATGATCTCGGCGAGTTCGTCGTCGCTGGTCGACCCGACCCAGAAGCGCGCGCCGTCGTAGGTGACGACTTCGAGCGCTTCGGTATTCTCGACGGTCTTGCCCGCCATCACCGAGTGCGCGCCGCACGAGTTGTTGGCGATCATGCCGCCGAGCGTGCAGCGGCTGTGCGTGGCCGGATCGGGACCGAAGGTCAGGCCGTGCGCGTTCGCGGCATCGCGCAAGGTGTCGCAGATCACGCCCGGTTCGACGAACGCGGTGCGCGCGTCGGCATCGATGGACAACACGCGGTTCACGTACTTGCTCGCGTCCGCGACCACCGCGACGTTCACGCATTGTCCGCTTTGCGAGGTGCCGCCGCCGCGCGTGAGAAACGGCACATCGTGCTGATGACAGACGGCGAGCGCGGTGGCGAGATCGTCGATATCGGCGGGCACGACGACACCGATCGGCACTTGCCGATAGTTCGACGCATCCGACGAATACAGCGCCTTCGATCCCGCATCGAAACGGACTTCGCCGCGCAACGCGGCCTTGAGCCCGGCTTCGAGCGTGCGCAATAAATCGGGGCTGGCTTCGAACGGCGTGGCTGGCTTCACTGCGTGTTTCTCTTTCATGTGTTGCGTGAGATTACTTCGCCGCGCTCGCGGTCATCTTGAAGATGCCTTGTGCATTGCCTGCATCGAAACGCAGATCGATCTTCCACTTGCCCGTCTTGGTATCGAACTCGCGCTTGCGCGTAATGAACTCATAGAACGAGCCGGGCACCTTGCGCGTCACGCGGCGGCCATCGGCGGCGCGGAATTCGCGTTCCACCGTATCCGCACGATACGCCGTCTGGAAAACACGGTTGGAGCGCGAGCGTTCGACCTTGGGTTTCATCGGACGGTCCTTGGCCTTTTCGGCTTCGGCGAGCGCGAAGACGTCGGCGACGCGGTCCGTCGCGTGATTGAAAGCATTGCCCTCGGTCGCAATCCACGCCATTTCCGCCGATTCGAGCAGCAGCGCGTCGTAATCCGATTCGCTCGGCACGTCATGCTGACGCTCGAACGCGCCGACAATCACCGGCAGCAGTTCCTGCGCCGATTCGATCGGCAACGAGCCGTCGCGCTCCAGTTCCCACAACAGCGACACCGCGCGCGGCGTCAGCGGATCCTTCGACGTTTGCAGCACATTGCTCACGCACTGCTGGAATTCCTGCGAAAAACGCTCGGGATACAACTCGCTCACGAAGAACTGCGCGATTTCATCGGGCGCGTCGTCGTGGGCGTAAGTGCGGCCCATCATGCGCAGCTTGTCCAGCGGATAGCGGCCGCTGGCGCTGAAACCGAGCGGCTTCAGAATGCGCGTGAAGGCGGCTTCACCCGGCGGCAGCGCGCCGTTGTTCGCCCAGCGCACCGTGCGCAGCGCGCCGTGGTCGAAGAACACCGAGCCGCCCTTCGCGACGATTTCGTCCGTATAAGCACGGCCGTTCGGCGAGCGTTGCAACAGGCCTTCGAACAGCGCCATGTTCATCGCCTGCGCGAGTTCGGCGCGCGTGACGGCATCGGCTTCCCAGTCGGCGAAGATCGACGGCATGTTGAGCGTCGAAAACAGAAAGTCGGTCTTGTCTTGCCCGAGAAAACCGCTAAGCAAACGTTCGATATTGGGGTTGCGCATGTCGAGATCGGAATGAATTGCCGGATAAGGAGCAGAAAGCGCGCTCATGACTGGTCCGCATTATTTTGATTCGTTGCCGCACGCGTCTAGCGAGATTAAATTGTCACTTGATGAGTGTTTGGAATGACCTCGGCCATTCAGGCCGGTTCGCTTACTGACTTATGCGCAAGTTCAAGATCCCGAACATGGGCGCGCTGCTCGCTTTCGAAGCGGCCGCGCGCCATGAGAGCTTCACTCACGCCGCCAAGGAACTGTTCCTCACGGAAAGCGCGATTTCCCGGCAGATCGCCACGCTTGAGGGCAATCTCGGCGTGCGTCTGTTCGTGCGCACTAAGCAGCGCGTCGTGCTGACGCGCGCGGGGCGCATCTACGGCACGCAGGTGCGCCGTTCGCTCGAACAACTCGATCGCGACACGCTGTCGATCATCGCGCACGGCGGCGGCGGATATCTCGAACTCGCCGTGCTGCCGACCTTCGCCTCGCAGTGGCTGATTCCGCGCCTGAAGGACTTCCACGACCGCACGCCGGATGTGTGCGTCAACATGGGCGTGCGCACCGATGCGTTCTCGTTCGAGGAATCGCATTTCGAAGCGGCGATTCACTACGGCAAACCGACCTGGCCCAACACATCGTCGGACTATCTGTTCGGCGAGGAAGTGGTGCCGGTCTGCGCGCCTTCGCTGTTGACGGAGCCGATCGGTCACGCGCACGAATTGCTGCGCTATCCGCTGCTGCATTCGACCACGCGGCCCGATGGCTGGGCGCGCTGGTTCGCCGATCTCGGCGTGGAAGGCATCGACCATGCAAGGCGTGCGTTATGAACTGCACACGATGCTGATCAGCGCGGCGGCGGCGGGCCTGGGCGTCGCGCTGGTGCCGAAGTTCTTCGTCAGCGATCAGCTCGATGCGCTCGGCCTCGTGATTCCCTTCGATGCCACCACGCGCGTCGATGCCGCCTACTATCTCGTCTATCCGACCGAACTGAGTCATGGCCGGCCGCTCGAAATCTTCAGGACCTGGCTGCTCGAACAGGCGAGCGCGTGGACCAATAAAGCGGCGACGTGAGCACCGACATTCTGTGCATCGCGTCATGAGCAAAGCGCATCATGTTTTGTTTTTATCTCGCTTGGCGCAATGTCCCGATGAAAGGACGATGGACCCTGACCGTCGTCTTTCCACATTTCATCGGGTTTTCATATGGCACAGGATCAGAAGAAGCCGTCGAGCGCTTCGCGTCGAGATTTCATCCGCTTGAGCGTCACATCGGCCGCAGGGCTTGCCATGCCCGCGATCTGGACATCGTCGAAGGCCGCCTCGAAGCGGCTCGTGGTGCGCGATTCCGGCGGCGTCTACACCGACGTCTACACGCGCGCGCTCTACAAGCCGTTTCAGGCCGCGACGGGTATCGAAGTGGTCGGCGTGGCATCGAATGCCGAGCCGACCGCGCAGGTGAAGAGCATCGTCGATACCGGCGCGAAAACGTGGGACATGGCCGAACTGAGCTTCCCCGCGATCTACTTCCTGTCGCGCGGCGCGAAGCCGTATCTCGAACCCGTCGCGCTCGATAAAGACCCGGCCATCGCGAAGATTCCCGCGCAGTTTATCGATCAATATGCGATCGGTCATAACGTGTACACGACCGTCATGGCGTATCGGAAGGACGTGAAGAAGAACGGCGCGTCGCCGTCGTCGTGGCAGGACTTCTGGGACGTGAAGGGCTTCGCGGGCCGTCGCGCGCTGCGCAAGTTCCCGTTCGACACCATCGAAGAAGCGCTGATGGCATCGGGCGTGCAGCATACCGGCGTCTATCCGTGCGATCTGGACAAAGCCTTCAAGAGCCTCGACCGCATCAAGCCGAATGTCGATATCTGGTGGACCAGCGGCGCGCAGTGCGAGCAGTTGCTGCAATCGGGCGAAGTCGCGCTGGCGTCGACGTGGCTCGCGCGCGTGCTGCCCGCGATCGAAGGCGGCGCGCCGCTCGAAATCTCGTGGAACGGTCACGTCTATGGTCCGCAAACGTGGGGCATTTTGAAGGGCGGCGAGAACCTCGACGCGTGCCGTCGCTTCGTCGCGTTCTGCGCGGACCCGAAGCGTCAGGCCGATGTCGCCAACGCGCTCGCGGTCGGCCCGACGCATCCCGATGCCTTCCAGTTCATCGCCGCCGCGCGCGCGAAGAATCTGCCGACGCTGCCGGAGAATTTGAAGCGCGGCGTGCGCATCGATCCGTCGTACTGGCCGGCGCATCAGGATGCGGCCATCGAACGCTTCAACGACTGGATTCTCGCCTGAGACGCTGAGTAAGAGGAACGCAAGATGGCCACGACTCACGCGAGCGCAAGCCTGCTCGAAGTGCGGCAACTGGAGAAGCGCTACGGCGATTTCGTCGCGCTGCATCCGACCAGTCTGTCCGTGCAGGCGGGTGAATTTCTGACGCTGCTCGGGCCGTCCGGCTCGGGCAAGACGACGCTGCTCGGTCTGATTTCCGGCCTCACGGAAGCGGACGAAGGCGCGATCCTGATCGGCGACGCCGACGTCACCGATCAATCGCCGCACAAGCGCGGCATCGGCATGGTGTTTCAGAACTACGCGCTGTTTCCGCATCTGACGGTGGCGGAGAACATCGCGTTTCCGCTGCGTTTGCGGCGCATCGACGCCGCGCGTCGCAACGCGATGGTCAAGCGCGCGCTGGAGATGGTCGATCTGCCACACGTCGCGCATCGTCTGCCGCGCGAGTTGTCGGGCGGTCAGCAGCAGCGCATTGCGCTGGCGCGCTGCATCGTCTATGAGCCGAAGATCATCCTGATGGACGAACCGCTCGGCGCGCTCGACAAACGCATGCGCGATCAGATGCAGTTCGAGATTCGCCGTATCCATCGCGAACTCGGCACAACCATCATCTACGTCACGCACGATCAGGAAGAAGCGATGACGATGTCCGATCGCATCTGCCTGATGCGCGCGGGCAGCATCGAGCAACTCGGCACGCCGGAGGACTTGTACTTCCGGCCGCGTACGACTTTCGTCGCGGATTTCATCGGCGAATCGAATCTGTTCGCGGGCACCGTGATCGAAGCATCGGGCGATGAAGTCACCGTGCGCTGGAACGACATGCCCGGCACGGGCATCGCGCGACGTCACGACGGCCGTCTGGTTGCGGGCACGCCCGTGCAGGTGATGGTGCGCCCGCAAAGCCTGCGGCTCGCCACCGACGATCTCACTAGGTCCTGTTCACATTTACAAGCGGCCCGAGCAGACACGATGGAGACAAAGGTGAGGTAGCTGTGGGCGAGTTTGTCATATCGAGTGGCGACGCGACGAAAATGCTTGATACGCTTAAAGAAGCGTTCAACGAGATTGCGCTTACGG
>NZ_LFJJ01000052.1 GCF_001189365.1 Candidatus Burkholderia verschuerenii
TTGCCTACTTCGATCGTCTTGGCATGCCTCGCCTCACATAACCTCAACTTCCCGAACCGCCCGGTGCGGACCCGCACGCCGGGTGGTGTGGCAGGGGACCGGCCAGCTTGCTGGCCGCCCCTATGCCAATCGTCCGCGATGATCGGACAAAACCCACATCCGGGTGGCCACCGGACGCGCAATTAACGTCGCGTCAATCTCCTGCTTTATGCTATCGGGCTGGCGCACGGACCGCGCCTTCGGGGAGAGTATGTGTAAAGGCGTTTCCAAGCGATGGCTGCAGGCAATTCAATCACTGCTGGCGTGGACCTTCCTCGCCGCGTTGCTGCCGATTCAGGCACGCGCCACCACGTCTCAACCGGACTGTCACGCCGGCACGCTGATCACCGTCGTCGCGCATCTCGATGACGATCTCCTGTTCGTGAATCCCGGCATCAGCGACAAACTCGATGCCGGCTGGTGCGTGACGACGGTCCATCTGATCGGCAGCGCGAACGGCGCGAGGTTCGACTACGTCGTGCTGCGCGAAACCGGCACCAAGCTCGCCTATGCGCGCATGGCGGGCGTGCCGGACAAATGGAACGAATCCACCGTCACCTTCGCTGGCAAGCCGGTGCATCAGTTGGTGCTCGCGGGACAACCGCGCGTGAAGCTGCTGGAGATGCGTCTGCCAGGCGGCGGCGTGCGCGGCGGCAAGGTGCCGCTCGGCCTGCTTTGGGATCGCGGACAGACCGTCTCGACCTACCCGATGCGCTCCGACGGCACCGGCGCGACGAGCTACGATCGCGCGTCGCTGAGCGCCAGCCTGCGCGCGATCCTCGCGCAAGCCACCGAGATCTACACGCTCAATCCGGACACGGTCGCCTTCATGGAGCATCCGGATCACATTCTGGCGGCGCGCATCACGCGCGCAGTCGCGCAGAGCCTGCATCGGAATATCCCGATCGGCTATCACATCACCTATCCGACCGGCGGGCTGGCGAAGAATCTCGACGCCGAGCAGACGCTCAAAAAGCGCGATGTGGTCGGCAGCTACTTCGCCATCGACGGCAATGACGCCGGACACGTCTTCGGCGAATACATGTGGGATGGCAACTGGATCGCGCGGCGTTATTTCAGCATGGCGCACGCCAATGACGCGGGCGCGAAGTTCCAGCTTCGGCCCTTCCAGCTCGTCAACGAATATTCAAGCCGCTGCGTCGCGTCGATGGGCGCGGACAAGGCGCCGGCGCTCGCCGCCTGTACGGGCGCGGCGCAGCAGAACTGGTACTGGCAGCAGCTTCCGGCGAATCCGGGCGAAAAGCACGACGCGCTGCTGGTGAACGCGGCGACGCGCAATTGCATCGCCGAACACGACTCGTCGCTGGTCGAGGAAGCCTGCAATCCGACCACGCCGACGCAACGCTGGACGCCGTGGGACTTCGGCTTCGTCTATACGCCCGCCGATCACTGTCTGGGCGAGCAGGACGGCGCGCTGGTCGCCGGTCGATGTTCGTCGTCGACGGCGAAGTATCGCTGGTCGCCATCGACGCAGACGGTCTGGACCGACACGCGCAACGAAGGCGCGCTGTACGGCGACGTCAAGGGCGCGGGCCGCGACAGCGTCGTGAATATCCAGCGTCGCAAGGACGGGCCGGGCTTCAACGTCTGGGTCGCGGAAATGTCGCGCTTCGACAATGCGTCGCCGTGGTATCTCAACCCCGTCCCGTTCGATCCGCAAGCGACCGCGCCGACCTGTCAGGGCAACGCAATATGCTTCGACAGCGCCCGCTTCCTGCTCGGCGATTTCGACGGCGGCGGCTGCGCCGATCTGATGGCGATCACGCCGCGCAACGGCGGCACCGCGTTCTGGCTGCTGAAGAGCGCGGGCACGCACTTCGAGCCGCCGCGATTGTGGGCGCAGACGAGCGCGCGCTGGACGCCTGATATCGCGCAGCAATACGTCGCGGGCCGATTTCAACGGCGACGGCCGCGCCGACGTGATGATCGCGCAGAAGCGTGCGGACGCCGGGCTCGATCTGTATGTCGTGATATCGAACGGCGCGACCGGCAATGCGCCCGCGCTCTGGCTCGAGGCGCCCTCGCTCGCGGCGAGCGCGCGCTTCATGCCGGCGCGCGTGCAGGGCTCGGCGCACACGGGGCTGCTCGCGACCGAAGACGTCGACGGCACGCTGGCGCTTTCGCAGTTCGCGAGCACGGGCAGCGCTTTCACGGCGAGTTATCGCACGAATACGTACAAGGAGTTCGAAGCTGCCGATGCGAAAGTCGCGGCGGGCGATATCGACGGCGACGGCGTCGACGATCTGGTCGTGCTCGCCCCGCTCGGCGATGCGACGGGCACGCGCGTCTGAACCATGAAAGGCGGCAAGGCGTTCGGCCCGGCGCACGAATCCGCGAGCCTGTCCGACGTGTCCTTCGCCGATTCGATTCCGGCGGTCATCCGCCACACCGAGCCCGACAACGGCGCATCGCTAATCCTGTTCAAGCGCGCCAACGCGTCGCTTCAGGAGTTCTATTTCACGGGCGGCGCGCCGAGTCTGACGGGATACGACTTCGATGCGCAGTCGTTCGCGCTCGGGCCGGTGCAGATCTGGGGCGATCTGCCGGGATTATTCTCGGAATCGCTGTGGCTCAAGTCGCACGCGTATTGGCCGAAAAGCGCGCCGAAATGAAAACGCGCGCCGCTTGAGAAAAGCGGCGCGCGCGGATTTGGCATCGGCCGATGTTCAGCCCAACCCGACTCGCAGATTCAGCACGTCGCGCGCGATCGCCAGATAGCGATCCGCCGTCGTCTGCAGCGTGAAGCCGTTGAGCGGACGCGTCGTGCGCGGCTGCGTCAGCGCGGCGAGCAGCGCGCGGCCGTAGGCGTCGATATCGGCGGTATCGAGCAGTTGCACGCTCGGGAAGTTATCGGCGAAGGCGAACGACGGAATCGCGTTCGCGACCACCGGAATGCCCGACGCCAGCGCCTCCAGAAAGCCAACGCTATGCGCCTCGAAACTCGACGGCATCGCATACACGGTCGATGCGCGCAGAATCTGCGCGACGTTCGTCTGCGGCCCCTGAATCGACACGCGATCCGTCAGCCCCAGCTCCGCCACGCGATCGACGACGGCCTTGTGATACTCGAGGTTCTCGATCACGCCGCACAGCAGCAGCCGCGCATCCGGCTCGGCGCTCGCCACCCGCGCGAACGCATCGACCGTCTGCAACTGGTTTTTCTCGGGGATATAACGCCCGACCTGCACGATCTGCTTGCACGCGACCGGCACGGCGGACAGCGTTTCATCGGAAAACGCGACACGTCGACACCGTTCGGCACGACGATCATCGACGGATGCGTGCCGATCTCCTGCACATAGTTGTCGATCTGCTTCTGCGACACGCCGATCACCGCCTTCGCGCGGCTCGACAGCAGGCGCTCGGCACGCAGCAGCGCGCGATTGGCGAAGTCGTTCGCGCCCGAATGCATCACCCAGACGATGGGCACGCGCGTCGGCAACAGACGCACGTAGATCGCCGGAATCGTGGCGTGCGCGAAGATGATGTCCGGCTTGAACGAGCGGATCGCGCGATGCAGGAACAGCAGACGCCCGAGCTTGCCGAGGCTCTTGTTCGGGAACGTGCATTCCACGCCGTGCGCGCGCAATTCGGCGCTGATGTGCTTGTAGTCGTCATGCTCGGGCATTAACGACGCAATACAGACGTCGTGGCCCCCATGCTGGTGTCCGATAGCAACGCCTTTTGCCAGTACCTCCGCCCCTGATAATCGTGGCGCCAGAATGACCTGGAGAATTCGCATTTTGTGCAGTCCCTCGCGACTGATCCGAAGTGCGTCCGGAGGCCACACCATGCTAACTAACGTGGTCCCCGACTTTGCCTTTCGCGCGACGACCCTCACATCGCGCGCAAGCGACACACTTCCTGTTTTTTGTGTTTTATTGGTAAAAACGTGCTCGCCGAAACAACGCGGCGGCACGTGGGGTTAAGTTACCCTTGAATTCATACGAGTCGCCCGCCAAGGCGTAGTGTTTATCGGTCGCTGGGGATTTCGTCTGATGCTTTATGCGGCGAGGCATACATGTGCGCGTTGCATCAGGCGCAAAAAAAGCGGGGAAAGCTGCGGAGAAAGAAGACGTTCGGCGGCGCGGGAGACACGCCGCCGGAATGACGAAAAAGACCGGAATCAGTTCGAATTCGAGTTGAGATTCGGGCACTTCAGATTGCAGCCGTTCGGATCGCCGTTATCGGCCCGGCGGCGCATCTGCGAGGTGCCGTTCTGAAACTTGTCGTTCGGCGCGGACGCGGCGAACTGCATCTGCGGATGCTCGTTGAAGCGGAACTGGTCCTGAAGCACGCCTCCCGGCATGCCCGGCGAATTCTGCGCGAACGCGACGGGAACCATATAGATAGCGCCGGCGACGAGCGCGGCGGTGGCGGAAGCAAGCAGCGTGAATTTCATGGCGGTATTTCGCGCGGCAAAGCCGCGTCTGAGACGAAGTGGAACGCGAAGGCAAGTCACTAGGTTAACTCATATTGCATGGCCTGACAGATTTTGACGTTCGCGCGTCCTTTACGGTTCGTTTCCCGCCGCGAATCGATCAGCCGTCCAGCCCTTCTTCCACGCCGACGACCGCGCCGCAACTTTCCGGATCGTAGCCGCCCAGATGCGCGACGCTGTCGCTGAAGGCGTCGCTGCGCAGAATGCGCAACACGGAGGCGAGCCGCGCTTCGTCGAGCCGTGCGCGCTCGCAGGCGAAGAAGTAATCCTCGTCGACAATGGGAATGAAATCGAGCGCGAAATGCTGCGCCGCCGGCTGCACGCCGAAGCCGAGATCCGCCATGCCGCTCGCGACGAACGCCGCGATGGCCGAATGCGTCAGCTCGGTGGTCGCGTAACCGTTGATCTGCTCCGGATCGACACCGACGCTGCGCAGCGACAGATCGAGCAGCATGCGCGTGCCCGAACCCGGCTGCCGGTTGACGAAGCGCACGTCGCTGCGCGCGAGATCGCGCAATCCCGCGATGCGCTTGGGATTGCCCTTCGGCAGAAACAAGCCCTGCGTGCGCCGCGTTAGATGTATCAGCTGATGCTTGTCCGGATCGAGATGCGGACGGTAGATTTCCGCGCAGGTCGATCGAAACGGCCCGATCGGCAAGTGAAAACCCGCCAGCTCGCATTCGCCGCGCGCGAGTGCGCTCACGGCCTCCGCGCTCTCGCGGTATTTGATATCGACCGGCACGCGTTGGTCGCCGAGCGCGCGCACCAGCGTGGCGACCGCGTAGCCGTGCGATGCATGAATCCGCACCTGCGACACCGTGCCCGCAAGGCGGCGGTTCAGTTCGACGGAAACATCGTTCGCGACGGCCTGCAACGGCGTCTCCAGCCGCTCGCTGCTCATGCGCTCGGCGCGCAGCACGGTTTCGCCCAATTCCGACAACACCGACCCGCGTCCGCGCGATTTCGTGATGAGCGCGCCGCCCAGCCGGAGCTCGATTTCGCGCAACAAACCCCACGCGTGCCGATAGGACAAACCCTTAGCGCTCGCGGCATTCGCGATGCTGCCCGTCTGTGAAACGAGCTGCAAAAGCGGCACAACCGCGCTGAGACTGGTTTCCCGGCCGTCGGCGTCCTTCAGGACCAGTTCCGCGCGGCATTCGACATCGATCATATGTAGTCTCCTATCCTATTCCAGGATATATCACGGTGCCTATTGTTCTTTTGCAGGGTTCTTTTGCAGGGTTCTTTTGCAGGGTTCTTTTGCAGGCTCGGCGCCTTTCATTATATAGACTTAAATATGCATCGATAAAACATATGCCGAGCGTTGGAGGAGCCCCATGACACATCCGCAGCTGTCTGCCGCTGCATCCGAAGAGCTGGTGCGTCGTCATGCCGTGCAAGGCACGACCTTGATGACGATTCTTCACGCCGTACAGGACGAAGTCGGCTACGTGCCGGAAACGGCGATCGCGCCGTTGGCGCGTGCGTTGTCGCTGTCGCGCGCCGAAGTGCACGGCGTGATCACCTACTACCATCACTTTCGATCCGCGCCGCCCGCGCGCGTCACCGTGCAGTTGTGTCGCGCGGAAGCGTGCCGCAGCATGGGCACGGAGGCGCTGAAAGATCATGTCGAAGCGCACACGGGTTGCCGCTTCGATAACGGTCACGCGGAAGGTACGGAACTCGAATCCGTGTTCTGCCTCGGCCAATGCGCGCTGTCGCCGGCGATGATGATCAACGGCGAATTGCATGCGAAGGTCACGCCCGCGAAATTCGAGCGCCTTTATGCAGCCGCTTGCGCGAAGGTCGAGAAAGCGGAGGTGACGGCATGACGCGCATCTACGTACCCATCGATTCCGCCGCGCTCGCGCTGGACGCGGAAGCGGTCGCGATTGCGATCGCCGACGAAGCGCAGAAGCGCGGCCTCGACGTGCAGATCGTGCGCAACGGCTCGCGCGGCCTGTTCTATCTCGAACCGCTCGTCGAAGTGGGGAAACGGCCGATGGCCGCATCGGCTATTCGAACGTCGAAGTCGACGATGTCGCCGCGCTCTTCGATGCAGGTTTCCACGAAGGCCAGGCGCACGCGAAAAACGTCGGCATCGTCGACGAGATTCCGTATCTGAAGCAGCAGCAGCGTCTGACGTTCGCGCGCATCGGCATCACCGATCCGCTGTCGATCGACGACTACACGGCGCTAGGCGGCCTCGAAGGCCTGCGCAACGTGCTCGGCATGAACGGCGATACCGTCGTTCAGGACCTCATCGATTCGGGCCTGCGCGGACGCGGCGGCGCGGCCTTCCCTGCCGGCATCAAATGGAAGACGGTACGCGCGGCGCTCGCGGATCAGAAGTACATCGTCTGCAATGCGGACGAAGGCGATTCCGGCACGTTCTCGGATCGGCTGGTGATGGAAAGCGATCCGTACATGCTGATCGAAGGCATGATCATCGCGGGCGTGACGGTCGGCGCGACGTTGGGTTACATCTATGTGCGCAGCGCGTATCCGCACGCCATCGCCACATTGAATCGCGCGATCGACAAAGCCCGCGATGCAGGCTGGCTCGGCGCGAGCGTGCTCGGTTCGTCGCATGCGTTCGAGTTGTATGTTGCCAAGGGCGCGGGCGCGTATGTGTGCGGCGAGGAAACGGCGCTGCTCGAATCGCTCGAAGGCAAACGCGGCATCGTGCGCGCAAAGCCGCCGGTGCCCGCGCTCGTCGGCCTGTACGGCAAACCGACGGTCATCAACAACGTCATCACGCTCGCAACCGTGCCGATCATCTTCGCGAAAGGCGCGGCGTTCTATCGCGACTTCGGCATGGGACGTTCGCGTGGCACGCTGCCCTTCCAGATCGCGGGCAACGTGAAGCAAGGCGGACTCGTCGAACTCGCGTTCGGCGTGACCTTGCGCGAACTCATCTACGAATACGGCGGCGGCACCGCGAGCGGACGTCCGGCGCGCGCCGTGCAAGTGGGCGACCCACTCGGCACGTATCTGCCGGAAAGCCAGTGGGATATTCCGCTCGATTACGAGGAATACGCGAAGGTCGGCGCGGTCGTCGGGCACGGCGGTCTCGTGATTCACGACGACACATCGAATCTCGCCGAACTCGCGCAATACGCGATGCACTTCTGCGCGCTCGAATCGTGCGGCAAGTGCACGCCCTGCCGCATCGGCTCGACGCGCGGCGAGGAAGTCATCGCGAAGATTCGCGACGGCGATACATCGGTAAAGCAGATCACCTTGCTGCGCGAACTATGCGACACGATGGTGTCCGGCTCGCTCTGCGCGATGGGCGGCATGACGCCGTTCCCGGTGATGTCCGCGCTCGATCACTTCCCGGAAGACTTCGGTTTGCCACGCACGCCCGCGAAGAAGGCGGCGTAAAGAAAAGGAGACGAACATGTCCAACACCATCAACGGCTGCGGCTCGGGCAATTGCGCGTGCAAGAGCGCGGCCTCCGTGCAGCGCCGCGATCCGTTCGACGACACCGACTACGGCACGCCGCTGCGTCACGCGGATATCGACGTGACGCTGGAAATCGACGGCCAATCAGTGACCGTTCCCGCCGGCACGTCCGTGATGCGCGCATCGATCGAAGCGGGCATGAAAGTGCGCACGCAAAGCGACAAGCTGCAATCGCTGCGTCGAAACGTGATGGAGTTGTATATCTCCGATCACCCGCTCGATTGCCTCACCTGCCCCGCCAACGGCGATTGCGAGTTGCAGGACATGGCGGGCGTCGTCGGCTTGCGCGAAGTGCGTTACGGCTACGAAGGCGAGAACCATCTGAAGGACAAGAAGGACGAGTCGAATCCGTACTTCACTTACGATCCGTCGAAGTGCATTGTCTGCAATCGATGCGTGCGCGTGTGCGAGGAAACGCAAGGCACGTTCGCGCTGACCATCGCGGGACGCGGCTTCGAATCGCGCGTGGCGGCCAGCGAAAACG
This sequence comes from Candidatus Burkholderia verschuerenii, assembly GCF_001189365.1. GTDB lineage: Bacteria > Pseudomonadota > Gammaproteobacteria > Burkholderiales > Burkholderiaceae > Caballeronia > Caballeronia verschuerenii. Next base: position 8,455 of record NZ_LFJJ01000052.1, read on the forward strand.
TGCCGTTCATGGAGTCGGAATGCGTATCGTGCGGCGCGTGCGTCGCCGCGTGCCCGACCGCGACGTTGCAGGAAAAGACCGTCATCATCCTCGGTCAGGCCGAGCATTCGTCGATCACGACCTGCGCGTACTGCGGCGTCGGTTGCTCGCTGAAAGCCGAGATAAAGGGCAACACCGTCGTGCGCATGACGCCGAACAAGAACGGCCAGGCGAACGAAGGCCACGCGTGCGTGAAAGGCCGCTTCGCGTGGGGTTACGCGACGCACAAGGACCGCATCACGAAGCCGATGATTCGCGCGAAGATCACCGATCCGTGGCGCGAAGTATCGTGGGACGAAGCGCTCAACTATGCGGCGAGCGAGTTCCGCCGCATTCAGGACAAGTACGGGCGCGACTCGATCGGCGGCATCACGTCGTCGCGCTGCACGAACGAAGAAACCTATCTCGTGCAGAAGCTCGTGCGCGCGGCGTTCGGCAATAACAACGTCGATACGTGTGCGCGTGTTTGTCATTCGCCAACCGGTTACGGGCTCAAGACGACGCTCGGCGAATCGGCGGGGACGCAGACCTTCGCATCGGTCGAGCAGTCGGATGTGATCATCGTGATCGGCGCGAATCCGACCGATGGCCACCCGGTCTTCGGCTCGCGTCTGAAGCGTCGCGTGCGCGAAGGCGCGAAGGCGCGAAGCTGATCGTGATCGATCCGCGCTGCATCGATATCGTCGATACACCGCATGTGAAGGCACAATATCACCTGCAATTGCGACCCGGCACGAATGTCGCGATGGTCAATTCGCTCGCGCATGTGATCGTCACGGAAGGCTTGCTGAAGGAAGAATTCATCGCCGAACGCTGCGAAGCGCGTGCCTTCGAGCAATGGCGCGAGTTCGTCTCGCGCGAAGAAAATTCGCCCGAAACGATGGAAGCCACCACCGGCGTGCCCGCACACAAGGTCCGCGAAGCCGCGCGCGTCTACGCGAACGGCGGCAACGGCGCGATCTACTACGGCCTCGGCGTGACGGAACACGCGCAAGGTTCGACGACCGTCATGGGCATCGCGAATCTGGCGATGGCGACGGGCAATATCGGCCGCGAAGGCGTCGGCGTGAATCCGCTACGCGGACAGAACAACGTGCAGGGCTCGTGCGACATGGGTTCGTTCCCGCACGAGTTGCCGGGCTATCGCCATATCAGCGATGCCGCGACGCGCGCGCTCTTCGAAGAAGCATGGGACGTCAAGCTGCAAAACGAGCCGGGCCTGCGCATTCCGAACATGTTTGATGCCGCGACGCACGGCACCTTCATGGGCCTGTATTGCCAGGGCGAGGACATCGTTCAGTCGGACCCGAACACGCAGCACGTAGCGGACGCGCTCTCCGCGATGGAATGCATCGTCGTGCAGGACATCTTCCTGAACGAAACGGCGAAGTACGCGCATGTGCTGTTACCGGGTTCGACCTTCCTCGAAAAGGACGGCACCTTCACCAACGCGGAACGCCGCATTTCGCGCGTGCGCAAGGTGATGCCGCCGCTCGCGGGCTATTCCGACTGGGAAGTGACGATCAAGCTCTCGCGCGCGCTCGGCTACGAGATGAACTACACGCATCCGTCCGAAATCATGGACGAGATCGCGCGTCTCACGCCGACGTTCCACGGCGTATCGTACGAACGGCTCGACGAACTCGGCAGCATCCAGTGGCCGTGCAACGAGAAAGCGCCCGACGGCACGCCGACGATGCACATCGACGAATTCGTGCGCGGCAATGGGCGCTTCGTCATCACCAAGTTCGTGGCGACGCCGGAGAAGGTCACGCGTAAGTATCCGTTGCTGCTCACCACGGGCCGCATCCTGTCGCAGTACAACGTCGGCGCGCAGACGCGTCGCACGGAGAACTCGCAATGGCACGATGAAGACCGTCTGGAGATCCATCCCGTCGATGCGGAAGATCGCGGCATCAGGCACGACGACTGGGTCGGCATCGAATCGCGTGCGGGGCAGACGGTGCTGCGCGCGAAGATTTCGGAGCGCATGCAGCCGGGCGTGGTTTATACGACGTTCTACTTCCCGGAATCGGGCGCGAACGTCATCACGACGGATTCATCCGATTGGGCGACCAATTGCCCCGAGTACAAGGTGACGGCCGTGCAGGTGTTGCCGGTGGAACAGCCGTCGCAATGGCAGAAGGATTATTCGCGCTTCAACACGCAGCAGCTCGAATTGTTGAACATGCGCGATGTCGCCACGACCACCTCGGGAAAATAAAACATGGATGTCGATAACCTGATCGAGATGGCGAACCGCATCGGCGAATTCTTCGATTCGATGCCGGATCGCGAAGAAGCCATCGATGGCGTGGCGGATCATATCCGCCGCTTCTGGGAGCCGCGCATGCGGCTCGCGATTCTCACCGCCGCCGAGAATCCCGAAGCGAGCGCGACGATGGAGCCGATCTTGCGCGAAGCCTTGCACAAGCATCGCGAGAGTCTGATGCCGAAAACGGCCACCGTCTGATTCGACCACGAAAGCCCTGCAAAAAAGCCCTGCAAACGCAGGGCTTTTTTCATCAGTCTTCGTGATAGCCGCTTTCCGCGTGGCCGCTGTCGACGTTGGTTTCCTGCGCGCCGAACCACCTCTCGCAGTGACGCAGCAACGCGTGCACATCCGACGGCGCACGTCCGCGCGCGGCGATATAACCATCCGGCCGCACGAGATAGAACGCGGGCCGCGTGCGTCCGTAGTTGTCGGTGAGCGAATTCGCGCCCTCGCCGCGCGTATCGGTGATGCGCCACACGCGCACCGCGCCGGGCAACAACTCTTCGACGGATTTGGCCAGCCCGTCGAGATCGGGATCGCGCATCGCGTGCGCCACGGTGATCGTCGCGGGCGCAAGCGCGATATCGTCCTCGCCGGTCGGATTCACGAGCAGAAACAGCGAGAAGCAGCCGGGATCGTGCAGATCGTAGAGACAGCCCGATCCGGGCAGACGCCCGAGCGGACCATCGATCACATGCACGCGCGCATCCGGCGCACGTTCGCCCGCGCGCGGACCGCCGTCGAGCAGACGTTCCAGCGTCAGCGGACTCTTGCGATAGTTGATCGACAGTTCGCTGACGGTGCGGCGCATCGCGTCGCGCAGCGGGCCGATGGCGGCGAGCGCGGGCATCACGTGATCGCGCATCAGCTTCATCGGGCCGTGTTCCGCGCCGGCCATCTGCGTGAGCATGCTCGATTGACGCAACACGTCGCGTTCGATCGGATGCCGCTCCGCGTGATACGTGTCGAGCAGCCAGTCGGGCGCCGCGCTCGCGAGCATGCGCGCGATTTTCCAGCCGAGATTGAGCTCTTCCTGAATGCCGGTGTTCATGCCCTGCGCGCCGGCCGGACTGTGCACATGCGCGGCATCGCCGGCGAGAAACACGCGCTGCGTGCGCAGACGATTCACCATCCGCGCGTTCAGATGAAAGTACGACGACCACGACAGATCCGACAGCGCCACGCGATGATGCACGCGCCGCGACATCAGCGCGCGGCATTCGTCGATCGTCGGGCCGCTTCCGTTGGCCGCTTGCGCCGCGTTCGGCGGCAAATCGGCGATCAATCGCGCGCGGCCGCCGCCCATCGGGAACAGCGCGGCCAGGCCTTCGCCGGACGCGAAAATGTGGAATTCGTCGTCGGGCCAGTCGGAATCGGCTTGCAGATCGGCGAGGAGAAACGTTTGCTCGAAAGTCTTGCCGTCGAAGCCGATTTCCAGCCGATGCCGCACGAAACTATGCGCGCCGTCCGCGCCGATCACATACGACGGCCGCAGCGTTTCGTCGCGTCCGTTCGCATGACGCAGCGTCGCCTGCACGCCCGCGGAACCTTGCGTGAGATCGACCAGTTCGACGCCGCGCTCGATCGACACGCCGTATTCGGCGAGATGCTCGGCGAGCAGGCGTTCCGTCTGCGACTAATCGAGAAACAGCAGATACGGATAACGCGTCTGCAAGGGATCGAAATCGAGCCGCGCGAGACGCTGACCGTTGGAATAGAGATTGGCGACGCGCGCGCGATGCCCGAGTTCGAGAAACGGCTGCACGATGCGATGCTGCTCGAACAGTTCGAGCGTGCGTACCTGAATGCCGATGGCGCGCGAATAAGGGGACGGCTCGCGCGCGCGATCGACGAGCCGGACCGGAATGTGAGCGCGCGACAGACTCATCGCGGCGGCGAGCCCGGTCGGACCGGCACCGACGATCAGAACGGGCGCCACGTCGAGTTTCACTTGCGCCGCGTTCGAGTTCGGCTTTGGCGCGAACATGCAGTCCTCCCTAAACGTCACGGTTGGTAGTGTACGCCCCTGTTTTCCGGCTCAATGTGCAGTGCCGCAAGGTATGCTCAGTGGACGTGTCCGCGCTGCTGCAAGACGCAGGCCTGGCACGCCGAGCCGAATTCCACCTGCAGCGTCGAGTGATGCATCGCGTAATCGGTGCGCAAGGTCGCGACGACGCCCTGCACGAAGGTATCGCCCGGATGGCCCTGCGGCATCACCAGATGCACCGTCAGCGCGTTTTCCGTCGTCGAGAGCGCCCAGACGTGCAGATCGTGCACATCGTCGACGCCCGGCAGACGCGTCAGATAGGTGCGGATACGCGCCATATCGACGCCCGGCGGCACCGCGCCCATCGCGAGGCGCATCGCGTCGCGGCCGAGGCCCCAGGTGCCCCAAACGATCACCGATACGACGATCAGGCTCATCAGCGGATCGAGCCAGCTCGCGCCCGTGAACAGGATGACGAGGCCACTCACGGCGACGGCGGCGGAAATCGCGGCATCGGCGGCCATGTGCAGGAAGGCGCCGCGCACGTTGAGATCTTCCTTGCTGCCGCGCATGAAGAGCCACGCGGAGAAACCGTTGACGATCAGCCCGAGCGTGGCGACCACGAACACGTCGAGGCCCGCGACCGGCGCGGGATTGAGCAGCCGCTGGATCGATTCGAGGACGATCGCGCCGCACGCAAACAGCAGCAGCGCCGCGTTGGCGAGCGAGGCGAGAATCGACGAACTGCCGAGGCCGAAGGTGTAGCGCGCGCTGGGCCGGCGCTGGCCGAGCCACACGGCCGCCCACGCGAGCAGCAGACCAAGCACGTCGGACAGATTGTGGCCGGCGTCGGCGAGCAGCGCGGTGGAATGCGCGAGCACGCCATAGACCGCCTGCACGACGACGATCAGCACGTTCAGCCCGACCGCGAGCGCGAACGTCCGTCCTTGTCCCTCCTGCGGCGCGTGATGGTGATGATGTCCGCCCGCGCCGTGGTCATGGGCGTGGCCGTGGTCATGCTTGTGTTCTTCGTGATCTTGATCGTGATCGTGATGCGAATGCGTGCTCATCGGCGTGGCTCGTGATTGCTTTCGGTTACTCGATATCGGTAGCATCGGATTGCTGCGGCTCCGCGACGTGCTCCAGCAACTCGCCGAGCATCGCGCTGATATGGCGATCCGCCGCCACGTAGAACACCTGCTTGCCCTGCCGCTCCGCCCGCACGATGCGCGCGGCCCGCAGCAGCCGCAGATGATGGCTCACCAGCGACGCCGACAAACCCAGCGTTTCGGCGATCGCGCCGACCGCGCGTTTCTGCTCGACGCACGACAGCACGATGCGCAAACGGGTGGGATCGCCCAGCAGGCGAAACAGGTCGGCGAGCGGCACGACGCGATCGTCCGACGTGATGCTGACGGTTGGAGAAGAAGACATCGCGACATCGACTAACATGTGAATATGTGTTCATATGTTAAGTACCATGAGGGCAACAGGTCAAGCCCAAATCCGAAGACCGCCGTCACGAGTGTGGGAAAATGCGGAGTTTGCAAAATTTTCCCGTCATGGACACCGTATTCGCCCGTGGGTTCGCGGCCCATCGTGACGGTCGCCTCACCGATGCGGAACGCGACTACTGCGCCGCGCTCGCCGCCGAACCGCGACACGTCGACGCCCTGCATTACCTCGGCGTGCTGCGCCATCAGCAAGGCCAGCACGCGGAGGCGGCCGAGCTCGTCCGTCGCGCGGTCGATCTGCGTCCGACCGACGCCGGCCTGCAACTGAATCTCGGCAACGCGCTCAAGGCGCTGGGCCGCATCGACGACGCCATCGAGCGGTTTCGCAATGCGCTCACGCTCGCGCCGGGCTTTCCGCCGGCGCAGTACAACCTGGGCAACGCCTATTCGCTGATCGGCCGTCACGAAGATGCCGCCGATCTGTTCGAAAAGACCCTGCGCATCAATCCGGACGATGCCGCCGCGTGGAACAACTTCGGCAATTCGCTGGCCGCGCTCCAGAAGCACGAGGAAGCGAGCGCGGCGTTCCGTCGCGCGCTGTCGCTGCGGCCGAAGCATGCCGGCGCGCACAACAATCTCGGCATGGCGCTCAACGCGCTCGGCGACACGCTCGGCGCGATGGAGCAATTCCGCGCCGCCATCGATGCCGAACCGAATTACGCCGCCGCGCATTTCAACCTCGGCAATATGCTCGATACGCACGGGCATCCGAAAGACGCGCTGCCGTCGCTCGAAAAAGCGCTGGCCTTGCAGCCGCGATTCGCGCCGGCGCATTTCGGGCTCGGGCATGCGCTTGCCAAGCTGGGGCGTCATCGGGACGCGGTGCCGGCGTTCGAGCGCGCCGTCGGGCTCGATCCGAAGTACGGCATCGCGTGGCTGTGTCTCGGCAATTCGCAGATGGCGCTGGCCGCGCATCGCGCCGCCATCCGCGCGTTCGATCAGGCGCTGCGTCTCGATGCCGACATGCCCGCCGCGCATCTGAATCGCGCGCTGGCGATGCTCGCGCTCGGCGATTACAAACGCGGTTTGTCCGGTTACGAGTGGCGTCTGCAGACGCCCGGCAGCGAAGCCGCGCCGTCGCTGCCGCGCTGGAACGGCGAAGCGCTGCCGCATGGCACGCTGGTCGTGCGCGCCGAACAGGGCTTCGGCGATACCTTGCAGTTCGTGCGTTTCGCGGCGTATGCGAGAAAGCGCGTCGGCACGCTGGTGCTGGAAGTGCAGCCGTCGCTGGTGCCGTTGATCGCGCCGGCCGCGCATGCCGCGCGCATCGAAGTGAAGAGCAAGAGCGACGGCGTGCGCATGCATGCCGATGCGTTCTGTCCGCTGCTGTCGCTGCCGCTGGCGCTGGGCATCGCGTCCGCCGAGGCGATTCCCGCGCGCGCGCCGTATCTGATCGTACCAGCGGAATATCGGCGCAAATGGCGCGGCTCGATCGGCGGGCAGGCGCGGCGCAAGATCGGCATCACCTGGTCGGGACGTCTGCAACCGGGCGAGACGCGATCCGCGCCGGTCGAATCGCTGGCGCCGCTGTTCGCGCTCGAGGGCATCGACTGGGTCGTGCTGCAGCCGTTTCTCACCGATCACGAACGCGAAGTGCTGCAGATGCAGCCGAACGCGAAGTCGATTCACCGCTTCGAAGGCCGCCTGCAGAATTTCGCGGATACCGCCGCGATCGTCGATCGGCTGGATGCGGTCGTGTCCGTCGATACATCGGTTGCGCACTTGGCGGGCGCGCTCGGCAAGCCGCTATGGGTGATGCTGCCCTTCGCCGCCGACTGGCGCTGGGGCGTCGATACGGATCGCACGCCGTGGTATCCGAGCGCGCGGCTGGTCAGGCAGCAAGCGCCGGGGGCGTGGGATGGGGTGATGGCGGGGATGGTGGCGGCGTTGGGGGAGTAGTGCGGGGTTCAGTATCTGCCCAAAATCTGCTCAAATATAGAGAATATGCTCATTCCGAGGTAGTATCTCCTCATAAATGAGCCAATACTCCAAACATGAGCAGAATCACAGCCGCAGCCATCATCGAAGCGATGCAAGGCTTAGCCAGAGCGGGCAACACCGCGGTCACATCCACAGACGTAATTCGTGTCACGCAAGGAAGTTCGGCTACGGTCCGTCGCCATCTAGACGCGTTGTGTGCCAGCGGGCACATCACGCGCAGCGGTCAGGCCCGAGCAACGCGCTAATCGACTAGCGGACAAAACTACAGACTCACCAGGCGGCTCCAATGAGCCACTCGTGGCAGCAGGGCCGGCATGATCCGCCGCTTCGATCGAACTCGAGCTGCCGCTGGCCGCGCGCAACCCTGTAACTTATCAGCGCAGGTTCGTCGAAGACTACGTGCCCAACGAGAGTTGGCTCATGCCTCGAGAGTTAGCCGAGAGCCTGTATCGCGACGGACGACTGCGCGAACAACAGCCGGCGGGAACATACGCGCGCAAGGTGCTGGAACAACTACTGATCGATCTGTCCTGGTCGTCCTCTCACCTGGAAGGGAATCGCTTTTCCTTGCTGGCCACGGAAGAGCTGTTCCGGCGCGGCACCGCCGGCGACGATGCCGACGCGGTCATGTTGTTGAACCATAAGGCGGCGATCGAGTTCATGGTCGACGGCGTGCCGATGCAAGGCTTGTCGGCCTCCATCGTTCGCAACTTGCACGCGGTGCTGATGAGCGACTTGCTCGCCGACACGGAAGCTTTGGGCGCGATCCGCACGAAGATGGTCAACATCAGCGATACGGTCTATATCCCGACCCAGATACCCGCGTTGCTCGAGGACATGCTGGAGATGATCCTCAACAAAGCGCGACTTATCAAAAATCCGATCGAGGGCGCGTTCTTTCTTTGGGTGAACCTCGCCTATTTACAGCCATTCGAGGACGGCAACAAGCGCACCAGCAGACTGGCGGCGAACATTCCGCTGATGCTCTATAACTGCTCGCCGCTCTCGTTTCTGGATGTCAGTCCTCGCGACTACGCGCTGGCGATGCTGGGCGTGTACGAATTTCTCGACGTCTCGCGCGCAGTCGATTTGTTCGAATGGACGTATCGCCGCTCGATGAAGAAGTACATCGTCGTGATGGAGTCCGTGGGTGCACCCGATCCGCTTAGATTGAAATATCGGGAGTACTTGACGGAAGCTGTCGGGCTGGTAGTCCGCGACAGACGATCCGCTCAGACGGTGATCGAGGAATTGGGCCTTTCTGACGAGCGTGCGCCCGGATTCGAAGCCATGCTTCTCGATGAACTCAAGAAGCTCGCCGTGTTCAACTGCGCGCGTTACCGACTGACGATGACCGCTACTCAGGCATGGATCGATGCCGATCGACCGCACTGAATCACTGCTGGACATGCCCCGAAAGTCGTCGACTTACGGGGCATGTCCGAACCTCACGACTCCACCCACCCATCAAGCCGTCTTATACTGATTCCGCGCTTCTGGCGTGCGATACAGCACGAACGTCGCGATCAGGCCGCAGATCGCCGCGAGACCCATCCAGATGCCGGGCGCGGCCTTGTTGCCCGTCGCGTGGATCAGATAGGTCGAGATCGCCGGCGTGAAACCGCCGATGGTCGTCGCGAGGCTGTAGGCCATCGAAAAGCCAGTGGTGCGCACATCGGCGGGCATGACTTCGGTCAGCGCGACGACCATCGCGCCGTTGTAGCTGCCGTACAGGAACGACAGCCACAGTTCGACCATCAACAGACGCGCGAACGACGGATCGGCGACCAGCCACTGCACCGCCGGATACGACGTCAGGATGGTCAGAATCGTGAACACCAGCAGCACCGGACGGCGTCCGATGCGATCCGACACCGCGCCCATCACTGGCAGCCACACCAGATTCGAGATGCCGACGCATACCGTCACGACCAGCGCATCGATGGCGGACAGCTTGAGCACTTCCTTGCCGAACGTCGGCGTGTACGCGGTGATCATGTAGAACGACACCGTCGTCATAATCACCATGCCCATGCCGGCAATCACCACGCCCCAGTTCTGGCCGATCGAGCGCGCGATCTCGCCCATGTTCGGACGATGCTTCTTGGCCAGGAACTCGTCCGTCTCACGCAGCGAACGACGGATGATGAACAGGAACGGCACGATCAGGCAGCCGATCAGGAACGGCACGCGCCAGCCCCAGGCGGTCATCTGCTCGGGCGGCAGCGTGCGATTCATGATCACGCCGATGAGCGCCGCGAACACCACCGCGACCTGCTGGCTACCCGACTGCCACGAACAATAGAAACCCTTGTTGCCCTTGGTCGCGATCTCCGACAGATACACCGAGACGCCGCCCAGTTCCACGCCCGCCGAAAATCCCTGCAGCAGTCGCCCGCCCAGCACGATGACCGGTGCGAACGCGCCAATGGTCGCGTAACCCGGCACCAGCGCGACGCAAGCCGTGCCGACCGCCATCAATGCGAGCGTGAGAATCAAGCCCTTGCGTCGGCCGTGATGGTCGATGTACGCGCCGAGCACGATCGCGCCGACCGGCCGCATCAGGAAGCCCGCGCCGAACACGGAAAGCGCGAGCATCAGCGAGGCGAATTCGTTGCCGCTCGGAAAGTAGGTCTTGGCGATCGCCGAAGCGTAATAGCCATAGACCATGAAGTCGTACATCTCGAGGAAGTTGCCGCTGACGACACGGAAAACCGTCTTGGCCTTCGACTCGTTGGCGGGTGCTATATGGGCTGAGGACATGTGACTATCTCAAAAACTGACTGGGGAGCGGTGCGATCGCCAAACTCAAGCCGCCTGACAGCGGCTGTTTATATTTATAGGGTTAACCCGTAACACGCCTGTCAAGCCCCGTCGCCTCAATCTTACCGCGTCATGTCGCCGCGCTGCACGCAACTTCGGCTAATTTCGCCCAAGTAAATATTAAAATTATCTTACATACGCCTATCCATAGTCATTCATTTTGCTTTCCACATGTTCGCCGCAGGCTTTCGATTCCGCGCTCTCGTCACTAGTGTCTGCGCCCTTGCCGCTTTCTCGATTAATCCACTGCCAACAAGCAGCATCACAAACGGTTGCGTTAGTCAATCAGTATTCCTGTTAAAAAATGATAATAGGAAACCTCTGGTCGCATGATGACCGACGCTTTCGTATGATCGCGGGTTAAATTTGGCTGTCCTCGCAGTCGATGCTCAACGCCGCCTATCCGCGGCTCTGGCGTCGGCGCACGCTACTGGAATTCTTCATGACCGAGCCGCTGATCGTTGTGGAAGGCACATTCGCCTGCCATCGCTACGTCCGCTGACCGATCCGCTTTTGCGTTTCGGTCGCGAGTGGTCGTCCGCGCGCATGCGCCCGATCCGATCGAACTCCGAAATATCGCTGTTCGCGGCGCGGCTCGAAACCGCCTATACCGAAGCGGTCTCGCTCGCCGAGCGCAGCGCGCCGTACGCGCCGATGAACCTGTGGGCCGTGTTCCCGAACAGCCGCGTGCGTCAGTCCATGCTGCGTCTGATTCAGGGTTACGATGTCGAGGAACCCACGCCCACGCCGCAAGCCGCGCCGGTCGCGGAACCCATTCCGCTGAATGTGCGTCCGCCCGAGTATCGCCGGCCGTCCGACGAGGCCATCATCCCGAAGCCGCTGAAGACCGCCGTCGCACTGGCAGCCGCGGCGCTCGTCGCGTGGCTGATCTTCGGCCACGAACAGCATTTGCCGGACGATATCGCGCCCGCTGCATCGAGCGCCGAGAATGATGCGAAGGGTGATGCGGGTGCCGACGCGAAGGTTGATGCGAAGCCCGAAGTAACCACAGCCCCCGCGCCTGTCTCCACGCTTAGGATTGCAGACAACACGCCGCCCGTGCCGAAGCCGACGCAACTGACAGTAACGCCGCCGGCAAACGACAGCCCGTCGTCGAGACCGTCAGTCAGGCGGCAAAGCCCGCCGCCGTTACACTGATAACGCCGATCACACCGATCGCGCCAGTCGCACAAGGGCCGGTCACACAGGCCACGAACACGCGCCACGCAAAAACATCGCCGGTTGCGGTCGCCGCTCGCCCGGCGACTACGCGCGCCATCGTCGCGGAGCGCGCGACACGCGCCACCGCCACGGAGCACGCCGCCAAGCGCGTCGCACGTACCGAGACCCACCGCGCTGCCACCGCCTATGCGCACCGGCCATCATCGTCGAACGCGCCGGTTTCATATGCAGCGACCAGCCGCAAAGCCACGAAAACCCGCGCTGCATCGTGGGCCGGAGACGCTTACTACGACGCCTACGACGCCGCACCGAACGTCACGCGCGCCCGCGACCACCGCGCTTACGCGCCACGCGACACCTACGCGCAACGAGACAGCGTGACGCGCTTGGCGCCGGTAACCAAACCAGTCAGCTCGCTGGACACCCGGTCGCTCTACGACATGCTCCAGCATTCGCCGACACTCGATGACAACTTCAACGCGGGCGTGTCGGGCAACGAAGCGCGCCATGCATCCGCGAAATGAGAGACGCCGCACAGCCCTCAACGCACCGGGCGACACCTCGTCGCCCTATTCTACTTTTTCGGCACGATGCCACCATGAAGCACTTACGTTCCACCCGCTCCGCGATTCTCATCTTCACGCTGACGCTGTTCGGCGCGTTCTTCCCGCTGGCCGATGCGCTCGCCGCCGCCAAGCCCGACACATCGGCAAGTCAGCCCGCGCCCGCGGACGATCTGTCCGATATCACGCCCGATGGCTCGGGCGCGCCTGTCACCGGCAATGTCACGGAGTTGCAGGATCTGACCAAGGCGGGCAGCCTCGTCGAACTCCGCTCGACGCGCAACGCCAGTTACGGCGCGCAGCTCTACTTCCTGCCGCGCGAGATGGTGTACTACATCGCGCTGTCGCAGGAGACGCGTTTGTGGCGCGTCGTGAAAACGCAGGACGATGTGCGCGCCGAATCGGTCTACGCTCAGTTCGCGCGCAAGAGTTTCGATCTGGCGTCGGGCGAAATTCGTCGCGCGCAGCTTCAGGCGCAGACCGCGCTGCTCGATCGCGTGTCGCGGTATCGGCGAACCGCTTGTCGGCCGATCTCGCGCTGGCGCAGCAGCAGGACGCGCAGGTATCGGAACGTCAGCAGAAGTTGCAGGCCGAATCGATGGCGCTGGCATCGGACAAGGCCGAAGCCGAGCGCAAGCTGCGCGTGTTGCAGCAGCAGGTCGATCAGCTTCAGCGTCAGAGCGAAGCCGGTTTGACGCCGGTTGCGCCGTCTTCGGTGCGTTGATCCGTCCAACCGTCGAAGGCTGAAATGCAGAAGGCCCGCTTCACACGAAGCGGGCCTTCTGCTTTGAACGCGTCGAATCTGCGATATCAGAACCGCGTTTCGCGCGCCACGCGCAGGAAGGTATCGAGCAGCGGCGTGCAGTCGAGCAGTTCGTCGCCGCCCGCGCGATGAAACTCCGGATGCCATTGCACGCCGACGACAAACGGCGCCTTGCGATACCGCACCGCCTCGATGATGCCGTCCTCCGCCGACACCGCCTCGATATTCAGATCGCGGCCGACCGTGCGCACCGCCTGATGGTGGATCGAGTTGACGAGCGCGTCGCGGTTATTCGGGAACATGTTGACGAGCGAAGAACCGTCCGGAAAACGGATCGAGTGACGATGCTGATCGTACTGCTCGTTGACGTGGATACCGGCCGTCGGCATGTCGGTGGCGATATCGCCGTAGAGCGTGCCGCCGAACGCCACGTTGATCAGCTGGCAGCCGCGACACACGCCCAGCACGGGCTTGCCCGACTCGATGAACTCGTGCAGCAGCTCCAGTTCGTACATGTCGCGCACGCGATCGCCCGGCCATTCGGGACGCGTCGTGACTTCCTCGTAGGACTGCGGCGAGACGTCTGCGCCGCCTTGCAGCAGCAGGCCGTCGAGATGCTTCGCGTAATCGCGCAGGCGAATGTTGCTCGTGTGCAGCATGCCCTGATGCCCGACCGTCGGAATCATGAACACCAGCACGTCGCGCGACATCACCCAATGCGCGATGGATTCCTCCAGATACTGCAAGGTCTTGCCGCGCAGCCCTTTCGCGCCCGGTTCCGGGTGAAAGATCCGCGCCGATACGCCGATGCGCAGCGTCCGCTGCGTCATGCGCTGCCCGGCCCGGTCGAAAATCTGCCGCGCGCGCGCCGCGATCACGCGGCCGAACACCGACCACGTCGAATCCGACTGCTTCATGTAGGCATGCTGGGGCTGCGCGCCCGGCTGCTGATGCGGTGGCATCTGCGGCGGATTGAGCGCGCCGAAGTCCGGCACCGCGCTGATTTCCGGCGGAAAGCCCTTCGGCGCGGGCGAGACGGTCGCCGGTTCTTCGACGACCGTCAGCGTGTCGATATCGACATCCGTGGCGGCTTCGGCTTCCGTCGCGGCTTCGAGATTCTGCGCGAGGCTGGCGCGGGCATCGACGGGCGGCGGCGCTTTGGCGCGAACCGCTGCTTCCTGCGCCGCCGTGGCGCTGGCGGCCACCGCGCGCGCTTCGCGGGCATCGTCGGCGCGCGCCTGCTGCAGATCGGCGGCTTCGACATTCGATGCGCTCGAAGGCGCATCCGTCGATGCGCGTTCGGACGCGCTTGCCTTCGGCCCGGGCGCCGACGCCTGCGCAGCCGTTTCGGGCGGCGCGGTCGGATTGGCTTCGCTTATTGGCGGGGCCGCCGCCGGGCGCTTGGGCGCGCCGTCCTGCGAGACACCGCTTGCGGCGGAATCCGCGCCACCACGTCGCGGATCGTTACCGCCTGCACCCGCGCTGGTTCCCGAGGGGTTTGCGTCGTTGGACATTTTGTTCTCGCTCATTCCGATGTCAGACGTCTGGGCGTCGTAGGAAGAATGGACACAATTCCGATTATCCGCCTCTGGTCTTACCACGGCAAACCGCTAAACATTTGCTCACATCGCGGCACATCCTGTCATATCGTCAGTGATGGTCGCGCGGGTCCTCGAAAGTCTCGCGCAGCGCGATCTGCATCGTCGCGTGAATCTTGACGCACCAGCGCCACAGCACCGTCAGCAGCAGCGCGCGCACAATAGCACGGCGACCATCAGGCCGAACGGCGGCAGGATACCGCCCGACAACGCCGCGACCAGTAGAAACACGCCGAACATCGCGACGATCGGAATCAGCCCCGACACGGCCGAGCGGATCGCGCGCGTGAAACGTCCCGCCTTCGCCGGCTGCACGCTGATTTCGGCGAGCAGCAGCGCCAGCGACTCCAGCTTGCGATACACCGCGACCAGAAACGGCAACGCGACGATCAGCGCCGCGCCCCACAGCACGACGCGCTGCGCGTTGTCGGAGTCGAGCCAGCGCGCCAGATAGTTCGACGCGAACGGCGCCGAATACGACGCGCCGAGAAAAATCGCCGCGACCAGCGCGAGATTGATCGCGATCTGGAGCACGATGCGCTTGGTCATCGAGAACAGCGTCGGGCCGCCGCTCGCGGGCGTCAGATTCGACAGCCATTGCGAATACATGCCGAAGGTGTTGGCAAGCGGCACGGGCATCGCGCTGGCGAGACGCATGGTGATCGGATCGGCGGCGCGGATCAGGTACGGCGTGAACAGCGTCGTCAGCGCGGAGACGGCCACCGCGATCGGATAGAGAAAGCCGCTCGTCACCTTAAGCGACAACCCAAGCGAGGCGATGATGAACGAAAACTCGCCGATCTGCGCCACGCTCATGCCGACGCGCATCGCGGTGCGGCCGTCCTTGCCGGCGAGAAAAGTGCCGAGCCCGCACGACACGATCTTGCCCGCGACCACCGCGATGGTGATCACCGCGATCGGCCACGCATACTGCACGAGCACGGTCGGATCGAGCAGCAGGCCGATGGTGACGAAGAAAATCGCCGAGAACATGTCGCGCACCGGCGCGATCAGATGCTCGATGCGCGCGAGATTCTTCGATTCCGCCATGATCGCGCCGATCAGAAACGCGCCGAGCGCGATCGAATAATCGAGCTTCACGACCATCAGACAGAACGCGAAACAGAAGCCCAGCACGGTGACGAGCAGCATCTCGTCGCGCCCGGATCGCGCCACATAATCGAGCGCGCGCGGCACGGTCAGAATGCCGACCACCAGCGACACCGTCATGAACAGCAGCAGCTTGCCGAGCGTGACGAACGCCACGCCCGCGCTCACCGAGCCGGTCTGCGCGATGCCCGACAGCAGCACGAGCATCGCGATGGCGAGAATATCCTCGACGATCAGAATGCCGAACACGAGTTGCGCGAAGTTCGCGCCCTTCATGCCGAGCTCGGACAGCGCCTTGACGATAATCATCGTCGACGAAATGGCGAGCATCGCGCCGAGAAACAGCGAATCCATCACGCTCCAGTCGAACCATCGGCCGATCTCGTAGCCGATCCAGATCATCAGCACGATCTCGGAGAGCGCGGCGACGAAGGCCGTCGCGCCGACGCGAAACAGCTTGCGCAGGCTGAATTCCAGCCCGAGCGAAAACATCAGAAAGACGACGCCGAGTTCGCCGAGCGTCTGAATCGTCGCTTCATCGTGGATCAGATTGAACGGCGGCGTGTACGGCCCGATGATCACGCCCGCGACGATATAGCCCAACACGACCGGCTGCCGCATGCGGTGAAACAGGACCGTCACGACGCCGGCGATCGCCATGATCACCGCGAGATCCTGAATAAAGCCGATCGCGTGATGCATTCATCGATTCCTTACAAAAAAATAACGGGACAAAGCGATAGTACCGCACCGCAGGCGATTTGCTGCGTTCGGGCAAGCGTCTAGACGGGACGAACGGACGGCGCGCATCGCGAAGGTGCATGCGCGCGCTTTGAACTAAGGGGAACTGCAAGCCCGCTCAGAACGAGCGGGCCAAAACCGACAGACGGCGATCAGACCGCCGCTTCGTTTTCCTCGCCGGTGCGGATACGAATCACGCGCTCGACATCCGCGACGAAGATCTTGCCGTCGCCGATCTTGCCGGTGCGCGCCGCGCCGATGATCGCGTCGATGACCTGATCGGTTTGATCGTTGGCCACGACGACTTCGATCTTCACCTTCGGCAGAAAGTCGACCACATACTCTGCACCACGATAAAGCTCCGTGTGACCTTTCTGACGGCCGAAGCCCTTCACTTCCGTGACCGTCAGGCCGGTGAGGCCGACTTCGGCCAGCGCTTCGCGAACTTCGTCGAGCTTGAACGGTTTGATGATGGCGGTGATGCGTTTCATGACGTGCCTCGCTTCGATATCAAGGTGTTCAAAAGGGTGTTCGTCACGCGCGTGCCTGATACACACACGATGCGTGACTGATGCATTCGATTCTAGCCGCGTTTCGTCGCGAAAGCGGTTCGGTTAACCGCGAGTTGAGCGAATAATCCGCGCTTTCATGCACGACACGAGTGCATCCGCGATCAAGGCTTCTCGACCGGAATGCGTTCGAGGTCCTTGAGCCACACGGTTGCCTGCGAATCGCTCGGTGCGCGCCAGTCGCCGCGCGGCGACAGCGAGCCGCCCGATCCGACCTTCGGCGCGTTCGGAATGCATGAACGCTTGAACTGGCTGGTACGGAAAAACCGGTCGAGGAAGATCGCGAGATTCTTGCGGATCGCCGCGAGATCGTACTGATTGCGCGCGACGTCCGGACCTTCGGGCCAGTTGCCCCGATTGCGATCGTGCCATGCGTGCAGTTCGAGAAACGCGACCTTCGACGGCGCGAAACCGAAGCGCAACGTGTAGTACAGATTGAAGTCCTGCAATTCGTACGGCCCGATGACGCTTTCCGTCTTCTGCTCGACCGCCCCGCTCTTGCCGGGAATCAGTTCGGGGCTGATATCGGTGCTCAGAATATTGTCGAGCACTTCGGTGCCCGCATAGCCGATCTGCCCCGACTCCGCGACCCAGCGCACCAGATGCGTGATCAGCGTCTTCGGCACGCTCGCGTTGACGTTGTAGTGCGACATGTGATCGCCGACGCCATACGTGCACCATCCGAGCGCAAGTTCGCTCAGATCGCCCGTGCCGATAACGATCGCGTTGTTGAAGTTCGCGAGCCGGAACAGATGGCTGGTGCGCTCGCCCGCCTGCACGTTCTCGTAGGTGATGTCGTATTGCTCCGCGCCCGTGCTGTGCGGATGGCCGATATCCGACAACATCTGCACGCAACTCGGACGGATATCGATTTCCTGCGCCGTGCAGCCGATCACTTCCATCAGTTCGCGCGCCTGCTTGAGCGTGCGCTCGCTGGTGGCGAAACCGGGCATCGTGTACGCGAGGATATTCGCGCGCGGCAGGCCGAGCCGGTCCATCGCTTTCGCGCAGACGAGCAGCGCGTGCGTCGAATCGAGTCCGCCCGACACGCCGATCACCACCTTCGACATCCGCGACGATTGCAGACGTTGCAGCAAGGCCTGCACCTGAATGTTGTAGACCTCGTTGCAGCGTTCGTCGCGACGCGCGGCATCGGACGGCACGTAGGGGAAACGTTCGACGCACCGCTCGAGCGCAAGCTTTCCCTGACGCGGAATCGGCAACGGGAATTCGATCACATCGAATCGTTCGACTTCCTCGATATGCCGATGCGTCGAGCGCCCGAAAGTGGTTTGCCGCATCCGTTCGCGCGACAGACGTTCGAGATCGACATCCGCGAAAATCAGATGCGACGCGCCGGAAAAGCGCTCCGACTCCGCCAGCAACTCGCCGTTTTCGTAGATCAGACCTTGCCCGTCCCACGCCAGATCGGTGGACGATTCGCCATCGCCCGCCGAGGTGTACAGATACGCGGCGATGCATCGCGCGGACTGCTGCCCGACCAGCTGATGCCGATACGCCGACTTCCCCACGACAATATTCGACGCCGACAGATTCACCAGCACGGTCGCGCCCGCGAGTGCCGCGAACGACGACGGCGGAATCGGCACCCACACGTCCTCGCAAATCTCGACGTGAAAGCGGAACAGCGGCAGGTCCGCGATCTGGAACAGCAGCGACGCGCCGAACGGCACGCTCTGTCCGCACAGCGAGAGCGTGCGCGTGGTGGCGGCATCGGCGGGACTGAACTGGCGTGCTTCGTAGAACTCGCCGTAGTTCGGCAGATAGCTCTTCGGCACGACGCCGCGAATCGCGCCATCGGCGATCACGATCGCGCAGTTGAAGAGCTTGTGCTCGGCGCGTACCGGCGCGCCGACGATCATCGCGATCTTCAGCGTCTTCGAGGCTTCGACAATGCTTTGCACCGCGGCTTCGCAGGCATCGAGCAAGGCGCGCTGATGGAACAGGTCGTCGCACGTATAAGCGGAGATGCCCAGTTCCGGAAACGCGACCAGCACCGCGCCGCGCACGGCCGCCTGTTTGGCGAGCTCGATGGTTTCCGTCGCGTTGTATTCGGGATCGGCGACCTTGCACAGCGGCACTCCGACGGCGACGCGCGCAAAGTCATGACTGTACAGGTTGAAGAATTCTTGACTCATGGTGCGCGTGGGCGAGTAGACGTTTAAGCGTTTAAGCGAGCGAATCGAATGAAGGCGCGACGATTATCGCACGCGCTTTCAGGTCTTTTTTCTGAACGGCGTATGCGCTTCGAGCTCTTCGATATGCTGATCCATCGCTTCGGTTTCGGCATCGAGAAACTCGCTGATCGCATGCGCGAAACGCTGATCCGCGATCCAGTGCGCGGACCACGTAGGCGTCGGCAACATGCCGCGCGACATCTTGTGCACGCCCTGCGCGCCGCCTTCGAAGCGCGCCAGCTTATGCGCGATGCAATACGCGATGCCCTGCATATAGCACGTCTCGAAGTGCAGCCCGGAGATGAATTCGCGCGTGCCCCAATAGCGTCCGTACATCACGTCGCCGCCGATCATGTTGAGCGCGCAGGCGAGGCGCTGGCCGTCGGCTTCGGCGATCACGAGCAGCATGCTGTCGGGCGCGTCGTCATGAATGCGCCCGAAGAATTCGCGCGTCAGATACGGCGGATTCCAGTGCTCGCGATAGGTGTTCTCGTAGCAGTCGTAGAAGAAGTCGAGCGCCGCCTGATCAATCTCCGCGCCGCGCAGCCACGTATAGGTGACGCCCGCATCCGCCACGCGCCGGCGATCCTGCTTCACCTTCTTGCGCTTGTCGTGGCTCATCGTCGCGAGAAAGGCGTCGAAGTCGTCGAAGCCGCCGTCGGGCGCGTTTTCCCAATGGAACTGCACGCCTTCGCGCAGCATGTAGCCGGCATCGGTCAGCGCTTCGATATCCTGCTCCTGCGGAAACAGCACATGCAGCGACGAGATATCGAGGCTGCGCGTCAGTTCGATCGCGCCGCGCGCGAGCAGCACGCGATCTTCGTGATCGGCCGCGATCAGACGCGGCCCGCTCACCGGCGAAAACGGCACGGCGGACAGCGCCTTCGGGTAATAGCGCACGCCGTGACGTTCGAAGGCATCGGCCCAGGCGTGATCGAACACGTATTCCCCGCGCGAGTGCGCCTTGAGATACAGCGGCATCGCGCCGGCGAATTCGTCGCCCCGCTTCAGAATCAGATGATGCGCGCGCCAGCCCGTGCGCTTGACCGCGCAGCCGGTTTCCTGCAACGCCGCGAGAAACCCGTGACGCACGAACGGGTTGTCGCCGGCGAGCCGGTTCCAGTCGTGCGCCGGGATTTCATCGAGCGAATCGACCACATGAATTTCGACCTCGCGCTTCAACAGGCTACCTCGCTGAATGGACGGCGGGCGCAGCGACGCAGGCAAGACACCACGCGAAACTCGCGCCCGAAAGCGGCTATTCTCGCGCAAGTCGGTGAATGCCGCCCGCGCGCCGACGGCCTTTCCGTGCCCCGACACGGTGCTTTCAGCGATAATGCGCGGCACATCATCGCCGAGCGCCTATGCCCTGGTTCCTCTATCTGATCGAATGCGCCGACGGCAGCCTGTACACGGGCGTCGCCACGGACGTTGAAGCGCGCTTCGCCGCGCATCTGTGCGGCAAGGGCGCACGCTACACGCGCGCGCGCAAGCCGGTGCGCGTGCTGGCGTCGTTCGAACTGGCGGGACGGTCGGAGGCGTTGCGGGCGGAATATCGCGTGAAGCGGCTGAATGCGCAGCAAAAGCGCGAACTGATCGCGGGCGTGCGCACGCTCGATTCGCTGCTGCCTCAGCCCGAAACCAGCGAAGAATAAAAAAGCCGTCGCATCGACTCGCGATGCGACGGCTTCGTCATCCAAAAAACGCGCTTACTTCTTGAAGTTCGCCGCGCCTTCCGAGATTTCCTTGTGGGCGGCATCGATGCCGTCCCAGCCTTCGACCTTCATCCACTTGCCCTTTTCGAGCGCCTTGTATTGCTCGAAGAAGTGCTTGATCTGATCCATCAGATGCGAGGGCACGTCCTCGATCGACTTGATGTTCGCCGTCATCGGGCAGATCTTGTCGTGCGGCACGGCGATCAGCTTCGCGTCGACGCCGGATTCGTCCGTCATCTTCAGCATGCCGAGCGCGCGCGAACGCACGACCGAGCCTGCCAGCAGCGGGAACGGCGTGATCACCAAGACGTCGACCGGGTCGCCGTCGCCGGAGAGCGTCTGCGGAATGAAGCCGTAGTTGGCCGGATAGCGCATGCCGGTGCCGATGAAACGATCGACGACGAGCAGGCCCATGTCCTTGTCCGCTTCGTATTTGACGGGATCGCTCTGCGCCGGAATTTCGATGATGACGTTGAAATCCTGCGGGAGATCCTTGCCGGGAGGTACGTTATTGAAGCTCATGAGCGCTCTCTTTGGAGAAGTTGGGTTCCGAAATCGGTGCAACGCCGTCGAAACGCGATGGGTTTGATAGCGTGATACGACACTCAGGCATTATAGCCAAACGAGTTTTACGCTCCGGCGGGCGCGGAACGTCGGCGCGATAATCGGTCCGAACAGACGCAAAGGAGACGTGTCATGGAAGACGCCAGGCATTTCATCGATAACCAGTGGGTCGCGCCATCGGTCGGCGAAACGATTCCCGTGGTCGATCCCTCCGATGGCCGGATTTTCGCGCAGATCGCGCGCGGCACGCCCGCCGATATCGACCGCGCCGTGGCCGCCGCCCGCCGCGCCTACAACGGCTCCTGGGGCGCGACCAGCGCCGCCGAGCGCGGCCGCATCCTCGCGCGCCTGTCGATGCTGATTTCGGCCTGCCACGAGGACATCGCCCGGATCAAGGCGCGCGACACCGGCAAGCCGCTCAAGCAGGCGCGCGCGGACGCGACCGGCATCGCGCGCTATTTCGAGTTCTACGCGGGCGCGGCCGACAAGCTGCACGGCGAAACGCTGCCGTATCAGACCGGCTTTACCGTGCTGACAATTCGC
>NZ_LFJJ01000053.1 GCF_001189365.1 Candidatus Burkholderia verschuerenii
TCAGCTCAACGTCATGCCTCAACCTCTACTCGTGCGCTGCAGACCTGGCTGAGATGTGCGTTTACGTCTGCACCAGACTGCGTCGTTGGGTCCATTCCGGCAAATTCAATTTTGCAGGCCAGACTACCTCACCTTTGTCTCCATCGTGTCTGCCTTCGGGCCGCTCTTAAATGTGAACAGGACCTAGAGCAGTCTCAATGGCGCGGCGCATGCCTCGCCGTCGAGGAAATCAATGCGCGGGGCGGGATCGGCGGACGCGAACTCGTCGTGCTGCATTACGATCCAGGCTCCGATCCGGCCATGTTCCGCGAGCTTGCCGAACGGCTGATCGTGAAGGACGGCGTGAACACCATCTTCGGCGGGTATACGTCGACGAGCCGCAAGGCCATGCTGCCCGTCGTCGAAAAGCACAACCGTCTGCTGATCTATGCGCAGATGTACGAGGGCTTCGAGTATTCGGACAACATCATCTATAGCGGCGCGTCGCCGAATCAGAACGGCGTGCAGCTCGCGGACTTCATGACGGAGACCTTCGGCGCGCGCGTGTACTTCGTCGGATCGAGCTATGTCTATCCGTACGAATGCAATCGGACGATGCAGGAACTGCTGTTGCAGCATCCCGAAGGCGCGATTCTCGGCGAACGCTATCTGTCGCTCGACGCGACGCGCGAGCAGTTCGATCATGTCGTCGCGGATATCAGACGCAAATCGCCGGACTGGATTTTCTGCACGGTGATCGGCGAGACCGTGCCGTATCTCTACGATGCCTACGCGCGCGCCGACTTCGATCCGGCCAGAATGCCGATCGGCAGTCTCAATACGTCGGAGACCGAGATTCGCGCGATGAAGCGCGGCGTCGCGACCGGGCACATCACGGCTGCGCCGTATTTTCAGAGTATCGATACGGAAGCGAATCGTCGCGCGGTCGCGCATCATCAGTCGCGTTACGGCGCGGATACGCCGACAGACATGAACTGGGAGGCTGCGTACTATCAGATGCACATGTTTGCCGAAGCATTCGCGCGCGCGGGCTCGGACGAGCTCGCGACCATCATGCCGCATCTGCTCGGCTCGGAATTCAACGCGCCGCAAGGGCGTGTGCGTATCGATCCGGTGAATCATCATATGGCGCTGTATCCGCGCATCGGCCGGGCGAATGCGGACGGCCAGTTCACCATTCTGCGTGAATCGAAATTCGCGGTCGGCCCCGATCCGTATATGACGCGTCAGACGCTCGGGGACTGGGTGACGAAATTGAGCACGCGGGATTACTGACGTGAGCGCGCGCCCGGATCGAGGCCAGCGTAGCCTCACCAGTTCCATTCTCGAGCGCAACGCGCGCGTGCTCGTCTTCCATCCGGACGACGACGATGGACAGACGCTCGCGAATCATCTGCGTCGCATGGGTTTTCAGGTGGAGCGTTGCTGGCCGCCGATGGACACGCTGCCCGAGTGCGTCGATCTGGTGTTTCGCGCGCTGCTGCCGGAAGAGCGCGCGCCCGCCGGCGAGTGGTCGGGACCGGATGCGCCGCCCGTCATCTGCGTGATCGCATACGAGAATCCGACCTTCATCGATCAGGCGATCAAGCTCGGCGCGGACGGTATCGTCATGACGCCGATTCGCGCGTCGGGTCTGTTGTCCACGGTCGTTATGGCGCTACATCACGCGAAGCGTTCGCGGCAGCATGCGCAACGTATCGCCAAGCTCGAGCAGAAGCTGTTGGACAGCCGGCATCTGCAGGAAGCCAAAAACATTCTGATGATCATGCATCGCGTGAGCGAACGCGAGGCGTACGACATGCTGCGCGCGCAGGCAATGGAAAAGCGCGTGACCATCGACGATATCTGTCACTCCGTCATTCAGGCTGGCGAAGTGTTGCAGATCGCGCGCGGCATGGCATCCGGAGACGGGCGCGAGAAGGACTGAGCGCGCCGTCAATTCATCTGATCGACACGCACGGGAGAGGCGAACATGGACCTGCAACTGAAGGGCTTGAAGGCGATCGTGACAGGCGGCACCAAAGGTATCGGACTCGCCATCGCGCAAACATTGGCCGCGGAAGGCGCGGAAGGCGCGATCTGCGCGCGCGATGCCGCCGCCGTCGAATCGACCGCGAAGGCGCTGGCGAACTTGAGCGGTGTGCGTGCATCGGGCGAGGCCGTCGATGTCGCGGATGGCGCGGCGCTCAAGGCGTGGGTCGCGCGCGTGGGCGCCGCGTGGGGCGGGCTCGATATCGTCGTGGCCAACGTGAGCGCGCTCGCGATCGGCAACGATATCGAATCGTGGCGTAAGGAGTTCGAGACGGATTGGCTGGGCACGGTTCATCTGGTCGACGCCGCCATGCCGTTTCTCGAAGCGAGCCAGGCGGCGTCGATCGTCGCGATATCGAGCGTGTCGGGACGCGAGATCGATTTCGCGGCGGGTCCGTACGGCGTCTTCAAGGCCGCGCTCGTGCACTACATGCAGGAGCTGGCGAATCAGCTCGCGGCGAAGGGTATTCGCGCGAATACGGTGTCGCCGGGCAATGTGTATTTCGAAGGCGGCGTCTGGGACTGGATCGAGCATAACGATGCGGCGCTGTTCGAACGCGCGCTCGCGTTGAACCCGACCGGACGCATGGGCCGTCCGCAGGAAATCGCCAACGCGGTGGCGTTTATCGCCAGTCCGGCGGCGAGCTTCGTAAGCGGCGCGAATTTCGTCGTCGATGGCGCACTCACGCGCGGCGTTCAGCTTTGACGATTTGCATACCTAACGATGAATAAAAGGAGCATCGAATGACACAGGGCAGTGCGATGGACATCGATCTGGACGCGCTTACGGTTGAGGCCGTGCAGGCCGCTTTCAAAGCGGGCACCTATACGGCCGAGCAACTGGCGCGCGCGTGCTTCGACAGGATCGAGCGCGACAACGCGAAGTACAACGCGCTGATTTTCCTGAATCCCGACGCGCTCGATGACGCGCGCACGATCGACGCGCGTCGCGCTGCCGGCGAATCGCTCGGACCGCTCGCGGGCGTGCCGGTCGTCATCAAGGATCCGATGGACATGGTCGGCTTTCCGACCACGGCAGGCTGGGCGAAGCTGTATAGCAAGCGTGGCGGCGTCGATCTGATGCCCGAACGCGATGCGCCGGTCGTCGCGCGCATGCGTCGCGCGGGCGCGATTCTGCTCGGCAAGACCAACGTGCCGATCCTGAGCCACACCGGATCGCACGCGAACGATAGCTGGGCCGAGCCGACCATCAACGTGCCGATGCCCGACCGCGTGCCGGGCGGGAGCAGCGCGGACACGGCGTCGGCGGTGGCGTCGGGCATGGCGGTGCTCGGGCTCGCGGAAGAGACGGGCGGATCGATCCAGAATCCGGCGTTGGCGCAGGATCTTGTCGGCATCAAGCCGACCATCGGATTGGTGCCGAATGCAGGCGTCGTGCCGTTGTCGGGCAATCGCGATGTGGTGGGACCGATCGCGCGCAACGTGCGCGATGCGGCGCTGTGTCTCGACGTGCTCGCGGGCTACACGAGCGAAGACACGAAGACGCTCGCCAGCGTCGGGCATCAACCGGCGGGCGGTTATACGTCCGCGCTTGCAGCGGATGCGTTGAGCGGGAAGCGCATCGGCCTGTACGGAGCGGGATGGCGCACGCAGCCGCTATCGGATGAAGCCGCCGCGCTGTACGAGCGCGTCAAACGCGAGTTGACGGATTTGGGCGCGGTGCTGATCGACGATCCGTTCAAGGATTCCGGTTTCGCCGGCTTGCGGAAGGTGACGCCGCCACTCGAGCATTTCGACGCGCGCGGTCTCGAATCCATTCCCTACGATCTGGAGAAGTATCTGCAACGCCTCGGCAAGGACGCGGCGCTCAAGACCTTCGCGGAGTTCGCCGAAGCGACCCAAGACGACGACCAGTTCGGCCCTGACGGCGTGCTGCGCTATCTGCATAACCTCGCGGATTTTCGGACGGCGTTGGCGAATCCGTCGTTGCCGCCCGAGATGCCCGAGTTCGTCGACGTGAAGGCGCGGTATCTGACGATCTTCGATGCCGTGATGAGCGAGCATCGGCTCGATGCGCTGATCTTCCCGCAGATGCGCTGCGAGCTTCCGCCGTTGCATGGCACGGACATCATTCAGGAGACGACGGTCGGCGAGATCAATATCGCGGGCTTGCCGGGGATCGCGGTGCCGGCGGGATACTACGCGTCGGGGTCGCCGTTCGGGCTGATTTTTGTCGGGCGGCAGTGGGATGAGGCGGCGTTGTTAGGGTATGCGTATGCGTACGAGGTCTCGCGATCGCGGAGTTGACGCGATGGAAAGCGGATCTGGTTATCCGGCCCGATCCGCTCTCGTTTAAGACCAACCTGCGTCACTCACAAACTACGAATATCTTCCGCACTGTTTCAATCGTCTTCCACACGCCCACAAACCCCGGCTTCAGCAGAAAACTCTGCCCCGCGCCGTAACGCACGGGCGCGCCGCCGTCCTCCGTCACTTCGACGAGTCCCGACAGGATGTGGCAGAACTCGAACGTATCGCCCTTGATCGCCCGCGTTTCGCCGGGCGTGGCTTCCCATATTCCGGTGTGAATGGTGCCTTCGGCGGCCTGATCGAGAATCCATGTTTGCGCCGACGGATTCCCCGCCAGAATGCGTTCGGGCGAAGGTGCGCCACGTTCGGGTTCGAAGTCGGGACGGGTGTTGAGCGTAACGAGTGACGACATGAGCTTGTTTTCCGGTTGATGTATCGAGTGAGGCCCGCGCTTCAGGCGCGGCCTGTTTGCAGCGATGCGCCCGCGCCGCGCACGCACAGCGGCAGCGTGTACACCGAAGTCGTGGCGGTGATGAACAGCGTGTTGCGGGCCGCGCCGCCGAAAGTCAGATTGGAGACCACTTCGGGCAGCAGAATCTTGCCGAGCAGCGCGCCGTCCGGCGTGTAGCAAAGCACGCCGTCATCGGCGCTCGTCCAGATGTTGCCTTGCTCGTCGACGCGAAAGCCGTCCGGCACGCCGCTGCGCATCTCGATGACCACACGCGCGCATTCGACAGCGTGCCGTCGCGCGCGACATCGAATGCGCGGATATGGCGTGGCCCGACTTCGTCGTGCGTCGCGCCCGAATCGGCGATATAGAGCGTTGACTCGTCCGGCGAGAACGCCAGTCCGTTGGGCTTGACGAACGCGTCGCTGGCGAGATGCACGCGACCGTCGACTGGTGAAATGCGGTAGACGTTGCATCGCCCGATTTCGCTGTCGGCGCGATAGCCTTCGTAGTCGCCGAGAATGCCGTAGTCGGGATCGGTGAACCACACCGAGCCGTGCGAGTCCACGACCACATCGTTCGGCGAATTGAAGCGCTTGCCCTCGAATCGCGACGCCAGTTCGACGACGCGGCCATCATGCTCCGTTCGCGTCACGCGACGCCCGCCATGCTCGCAGGTGACGATGCGGCCTTCGCGGTCCAGCGTGTTGCCGTTGCTGAAATTCGACGGCGCGCGAAATACGCCGACGCCCATCCCCGGCCCCCAGCGCATCATCCGGTTGTTCGGGATATCGCTCCAGACCAGCAGATCCGCCAGAGGCAGATACACCGGCCCTTCCGTCCACAGACAATCGCCGGTGATCTTTTGCAACAGCGCGTTCGGCTGAATGAGCCGCCGGAAACGCGGATCGTGCACTTCGAATTCTTGAGCCTGCATGGTTCTCCTCCCTGGATTTTGGCCGTCGCCGGGCGTGCGCGGCACATGATGCACGCTGCGCCGCCAGTCAAGTTCGTATTTTTGATCAATTGACGATTGTAGACAATCTACTTAATTTTGTCGTGCCGGCTGCATAATCGAGGAGACAGCGATGACGGGTTGGCAGGCGGTCGTGGGCATCCGGCTACGGAAAATCGCTCGATGGCCGTTATTGGGCGTAGGCACACAGAGCGCAAGCAATGCAATGGGGACGGGGCGCGAAGGCGAACCGGTCGGTGGAATGAACAATTCAGCGGACACAGCACAGGCGGTCGCTGTTACAGGGAAAGGATGGATATGTCGAAGTTCAGTGCAGTCGCAAGTCTCGCAGCCGGGATCGCCGCCGCGGCCGTGATGATGCCGAGCTATGGTTCCACGCTCGACACGGTGATTCAGTCGAAAAAGCTGCGCTGCGGCGTCATGCTGGGTTCGCCGCCCGCCGGTTTCCGGACCTCGGCGAATCAGCCGGACGGCTTCGACGTGCAGTACTGTTACGACATGGCGAAGGCGCTCGGCGCCAAGCCGGAAATCGTCGAAACGCCGTCGCAGGACCGCATTCCTGCGCTCGTGTCGAACCGTATCGACGTGCTGATCGCCTCGACGACGAACACCGCGCAGCGCGGCATTTCGGTCGCGTTCAGCCAGCCGTACATCAACTACGTGACGGTGCTGCTGACGCGCAAGGGCACCAACATCCAGAACGTCGCGGGCATGAAGGGGCACCCGCTGGGCGGCGTGAACGGCACGTCGTCGGAGCAGTACATCAACGGCCATATCGCCGAATGGAAGGACCCGAAGACGACCTACACCGGCTTCTCGTCCGATACCGAAGCGTATCTCGCGCTCCAGCAAAGCAAGGTCGACGCGATCCTCGTGTCGGCGTCGACGGCGAATCTGCTGGTGAAGAGCGGCAAGTTCCCGACCTTCGTCGTGGCGGGGAACGTCGACCTGAACGACATGGATTCGATCGCGGTGAAGCGCGACGACTACCAGTTCCTGCAATGGGTGAAGCTGTTCGTGTGGAATCAGGTCGCATCGGGCCGCTACAAGGAGCTCTACAACAAGTACGTCGCGCCGGGCGAGCCCGCTCCGCTCAACGTCAAGGGCGTAGATTATTAAAAGCGGTTGCGATTCACGGAACAGGCTGTAGGGAAGAGATGTGTTCGGTTATACCTTTTACTGGTCGCTCGTCTGGGACGCCATTCCGCAACTCGCGGCGGGCATCTGGCTGACGGTGCAGATCGCCGTGTTGTCGGTGCTCTTCGGCACCTTGCTGGCGATGCCGCTCTCGGTCGCGCGGCAGAATGCGAAGGGCATCGCGAATGCGCTGTCGGCGACGTGGATCGAGACGGCGCGCAATACGCCGACGGTGTTCCAGGTCTACGTGATGTACTTCGGCGTCGGCGCGATCGGGCTCAATATTTCGAGCTACGCGGCCGTGCTGATCGCGTTGACGTTCAATAACGCGGGCTATCTCGCCGAGATCTTTCGCGGCGGGCTGGCGGCGGTGCCCGCGCAGCAGCTTCGCGCGGCGCGTTCGCTCGGCATGACGCAGGTGCAGGCGTATCGCAAGGTGGTCTTCCCGCAGGTGTTCCGTCACGTCATTCTCCCGTTCACCAATCAGGCCGTGTGGGCGCTGCTGAATTCGTCGCTTGGCATGCTCATCGGACTCAAGGAACTGAGCGGCGCGGCCAATGCGGCGCAGTCCGTGTCGTTCCGCAGCTTCGAATTTTTCATCGTGACCGCCGCGATCTACTACGTCCTCGCGAAAGGCGTGGAGTTCGGTTCGCGTCTCGTTTTCCGCCGTGCCTTGAGGGCTTGATCATGGATTTCGTCTTGCCCGATCAGGGCTTTCACTGGACCGACCTGAACTTTCTGTTGATAGGCGCGGGACACACGCTGCTGGTCTCGATCATCTCCGGCGCGATCGGCACGTTCTTCGGCATTCTGCTCGGCTGGCTGCGGCAGGCCTTGCCGGTTGTGCGCGTGATCACCACGCCTTATGTCGACGTGACGCGCAGCGTGCCGCTCATCATCCAGCTGATTCTCGCGAACAGCATCATCGCGATGTCGGGTGCGCAGTTCAGCACGTTCTGGCTGAGCATCATCGTGCTGAGTTCGTCGATGACCGTGGTCACGTCCGAAGTCGTGCGCGGCGCGCTGTCCACGGTGCCGTATGCGTATGTTCGCGCATCGCGGTCGCTCGGTATCGGCTATTTCCAGACGCTGATGCATATCTCCGCGCCGCTCGCGCTGCGCATGGGGCTGTCGGCATGGATCGGCCTGCTGCTCGGTCTGACGCGCGATACGGCGCTGGTGAGCGTGGTCGGCTATGTCGATTTCATGAAGTCGGCGCAGATCCTCATTTCGCGCACGAACGAAACGCTGCCGCTCTTGCTGGGCGTGGGACTGTTCTACTTCGTCATCTGTTTCTCCGTTTCGCGCTACAGCGCGCATCTGCAAAAAGGCATTGCATCATGATTGAGATCCGTTCGGTCCATAAGAAATTCGACGAAGTCGAGATCCTCAAAGGCATCGACCTGGATGTGAAGAAGGGCGAATTGCTGTGCCTGCTCGGACAAGTCGACGCTGCTTCAGTGCATCAACGGACTGGAGCCGATTCAGCAGGGCACCATCACCGTCGACGGCATCGATGTGCATGCGAAGAGCACCGACGTCAACAAGCTGCGCCGCAAGCTCGGCATCGTGTTCCAGTCGTATAACGCGTTTCCGCATCTGACGGCGCTGGAAAACGTGGCGCTCGCGCTGCGGCTGGTCGCGAAGCGCAATCGCACCGATGCGATGGCGATCGCGCGCAAGCATCTCTCGCACGTCGGTCTGGGCGACAAGGCCGACTTGATGCCGTCGCGTCTGTCGGGCGGACAGCAGCAGCGCCTCGCGATTGCCCGCGCGCTCGCGATGGAACCGGAATACATGCTGTTCGACGAAGTGACCTCCGCGCTCGATCCCAAACTCGTCGGCGAAGTGCTCGACACCATGCGCCTGCTCAAGTCCGAAGGCATGACGATGGTCGTCGTCACGCACGACATCAAGTTCGCGCGGCAGTCGAGCGACCGCATCGCGTTCCTGCATTCGGGGCGCGTATGCGAAGTCGGCACGGTCTCGCAACTCTTCGAAAACCCGCGCGATGAAAGGACGCAACGCTTCCTTCAGCGCGAGCATCTCGCTTAACACGCAGCACCTTCGATCAAGCACAAAGGAACATCATGATTTCGTTCGACCTTAAAGACCGCGCCGCGCTCGTCACCGGCGGCGCATCGGGCATGGGCCTGGAGACGGCACGCATGCTCGCGCGCTCGGGCGCGACGGTCGCCATCAACTACCTGCCGAGCGATCCGCGCGGTCCCGAAGCGGTCCAGTCGATCCTCGCGGAAGGCGGCAAGGCCATCGGCGCGCCGGGCGACGTTGGTAACGCGGACAGCGTCGAATCAATGGTCACGAAGGCGATCGCCGAACTCGGCCGACTCGATCTGCTCGTCAACAACGCGGGCGCGCCGGGCGTGAAGAAGGCGATTCCCGTGACCGATCTCGAATCGATCACCGAAGACCTCTGGTCGTTCATGCTGAACACGAATCTGATGAGCGTGTTCCGCTGCTCGAAGGTCGCCGCGAGCGCGCTGGTCGAGTCGAAGGGCGCGATCGTCAATACGGCGTCCATCGCGGGCTTCGGATCGGTTGCGAGCACGCTGTGCTACAAGCGCGGCGAAAGCGGGCGTCATCAATCTGACGAAAAACCTGTCGCGCGCGCTCGCGCCGAACGTGCGCGTGAACGCGGTCGCGCCGGGCGTCGTCGATAGCTCGTGGGGCATCGGCTGGACCGAAGAGCACAAGACCGAATCCATCGAAAAGACGCCGCTCAAGCGCTGGGCCACGCCCGGCGATGTCGCGGAATCGATCCTGTATCTCGGCTTCGGCGCGCGCATGATGACCGGCCAGACGATCATCATCGACGGTGGTATCAGCCTTTGATTCGGTAGGACGGCGGACGCACGCGGGTATTTGGAGGCTCGCACGTCCGCTCAGATTGTAGATTATCGTCAAGTTCTGGTAAGACGGGCGGTCAAACTAATCGACGATATAAAACTATATGAACAAGCAACACTTGAAGGGGAAGTTCGTTTTTGCCTGCGCGCTGTCGGCGCTCGGCGCATCCGCGCACGCGCAAAGCAGCGTCACGTTGTTCGGCGTGATCGATAGCGGCCTGAATTACACGACCAACGCGGGCGGCCATTCCGGCTTCCAGATGGTCAGCGGCGATGCCAACGCGAGCCGCTGGGGCCTGCGCGGCAGCGAAGACCTGGGCGGCGGCCTGAAGGCGATTTTCAAGCTGGAAAACGGCTTCAACGCGTTCACCGGCACGCTGGGTCAGGGTGGCCGCGAGTTTGACCGTCAGGCCTATGTCGGCCTGAGTTCGGACAAGCTCGGCACGCTGACGCTCGGCCGTCAGTACGACGCGATGCTCGACATGTGGAGCCCGTTCGCGGCGGCGGGCTGGTCGATCGGCGATTTGTCGGCGCATCCGTTCGATAACGACAACGCCGACTGGGATTACCGCACCAACAATTCGGTGAAATACGTGTCGCCGTCGTATCGCGGCCTGCAAGCGGAAGCGATGTACGGCTTCAGCAACGAAGCGGGCGGCTTCAAGAACAACCGCTCGTACAGCGCGGGCCTGACATACACGATGGGCGGCCTCTCGGCGGCGGTCGCGTACGTGCGCACCGACAATCCGGGCAACATGACCGGCGGCGCGGTCGGCAACGACAATCTCTTTGTCGCGGCATCGCAACGCAATCTCGGCGCGGCAGTGCGCTGGACTTTCGCGAACAACGCGAACATCGCGTTCGCCTATTCGCATGTGCTCGTGGAAGATCCGCTGTCGAGCGCGTATGTGTCGAACCCCGGCACGCAGAACTGGCGTTCGTGGCGCTTCGACAACTTCGAGCTGAACGGCCAGTACTTCTTCACGCCCGCGCTGTCGGCGGCCGCGTCCTATACGTACACGACATCGAGCTTCAAAACCGCCACGGGATCGAACAGCCCGGACTGGCATCAGGTCGCGCTGATGGTCGATTACGCGCTCAGCAAGCGCACCTCGGCCTACGTGCAGGGCGCGTGGCAGCACGCCAACGGTAACACCGGCACGGGCTTCGATCAGGCGCAGATTGTGGGTTCGGCGGGCGCGTCGTCGTCGGGCAACCAGATGGTGTATCGCGTGGGCCTGATGCATCGTTTCTGACGGACTGCGTGTCGCAAGTGCCGGACACACAAGCAATCTTCGTTTGACATATTGTAGATAATCCTCAATATTGGAACAATCAACCAACCTTGATTCGAGCACGGCCATGACAACCCAAGACCTTTCCCAGGATTTTCGTCAATGCATGCGCAGGCTGGCCGCCAGCGTCAGCGTGATCAGTTGCACGCATGAGGGAAGCTGGTTCGGCATGGCCGCGACGGCGGTCACGTCGCTCTCCACGGAGCCGTGCTCGATGGTGGTCTGCCTGAACGCTTCGTCGTCGGTCATCAAGCCGTTGATGGCGGCGGGGCGCTTCAACGTGAACGTGCTCGGCCATACGCATGTGGATGTATCGAGCGCGTTCGGCGGCAAGTTGAAGGGCGATGCGCGCTTCGGCGTCGGCGACTGGCAGCGCGACGCCTCCGACATTCCTTATCTCGCCGATGCGCAAGCCACGCTGCAATGCACGGTGCGTCAGACGGTCGAGTTCGGCACGCATGTCGTCGTGATCGGCGAAGTCAGCGAAGTGCGTTTCGCCGACGAAGTCAGCCCGCTCATCTATCAGAACGGCGCTTATGCGAGTGCGCTCGCGCTCGGCGCCTGATCGGTTTCATCGCGCGCCGAAGCCGGCGCGTACTGCACGCAATTTGAATATCACCGTAGTAAGGAGAAGCTCATGAAGTTTGGAATTTTCAGCCTGATGACCCTGCGCGACCATCCCGAAGGCACGGCCGGCGTGATGAAGGACACGAAGGCGATGGTGCAGGGCGCCGAGGAACTCGGCTTCGATATCGCGTGGTTCGCGGAGCACCACTTCTGCAATTACTCGATGTGCGCATCGCCGCTGATGATGGCGTCGTACGCGGGGGGCTGGACCAAGCGCATCAAGCTGGGCACGGGCGTGATCGTGCTGCCGCTGTACAACCCGATTCGCGTCGCCCAGGAAATCGCGCTGCTGGACGTGCAATCGGAAGGACGCGCGGTGATCGGCGTGGGCACGGGTTATCAGCAGTTCGAATTCGAGCGCTTCCGTCTGCCGATCGAAGAGAAGGTCGAGATGTTCCTCGAATACTAGAACGCGGTGGAAAGCGTGCTGATGCACGGCGAAGTCGAAGCCGACGGCAAGTACTTCAAGGTGCCGCGCTCGACCTTCGCGGTGCGTCCGGTGCAATCACCGATGCCGCCCGTCTACATGACGACGAGCCAGCCGGCCTTGCTCGAACGCATCAAGCACACGAACGCCACGCCGTTCCTCGCGGCCAGCACGCTCGGCTCGCCGGTGCTCTACAAGATGGTCGATCAGCTTCGATCAGAACTGGGCGTCGATCAGCGTCGATCCGAAGAGCAAGCCGCTCTCCGTCATGCAATACGTGCACGTCACCGATAGCCGCGAGGAAGCACTGGAAGCAGGCGAACGCGCGCGTTATGTCGGCCGCATGGCGAACCATCTGCGTTTCAACGACCTGCCGATGGAAGGCAGCTTTATCGCCGACGAGCCGTTCAAGGGCGAGCAAAGCATCGAGCAATACGCGGCGAATACGCTGTGCGGCACCGTCGAGGAAGTGGCGGAGCGCGTCGTGAAGGATATCCGCCAGCTCGATCCGACTCACTACGCTTGCAACTTCCAGTTCGGCTGCATGCCGCTCAAGCGCGCGCATCGTTCGATGGAACTGTTCGTCACCAAGGTGCTGCCGCTGGTCGAGAAGGAAGTCGGTCCGATCGAGAACATCGGTCAGGGACGTCTGGGCAAGCGCGTCGCCGTCGAGCATTGAACGTCGGCCACTCAGGGAGAAGAATCATGAAGTTCGCACGATATCCGAGTCTCGAAGGCCGGCATGTGCTGGTGACGGGCGGTGGCGGCGGCATCGGCGCATCGCACGTGGAGCAGTTTTATTTGCAGGGCGCGCGCGTGGTGTTCATCGAACGCGATGCGGCGGCGGCGCATGCGCTGCTCGAGAAGCTCGATCAAAAGGGCCTGCACAAGCCGGTGTTTCTGCAAGTCGATCTGCGCGATGTCGGCGCGGTGAAGGCCGCGATCGAGCAGCATATCGCGACGCACGGCGATATCGACGTGGTCGTGAACAACGCCGCGCACGACGAGCGTCATACGCTGGAGAGCGTGTCGGTCGAGTACTGGGACGAGCGCATCGCGTTGAATCTGCGGCATCTGTTCTTTTGCGCGCAAGCGGTCGTGCCGGGGATGATCCGGCGCGATGAGGGATCGATCATCAATGTCGGCTCCTTCAGCTGGCATGTGGGACTCGGCGGCATGCCGATCTATACCGCCGCGAAAGCGGGCATCGAAGGGCTCACGCGCGGTCTCGCGCGCGATCTCGGCCAGCACAACGTGCGCGTGAATACGCTCATTCCCGGCTGGATCATGACGCAGCGTCAGCTCGATCTATGGGTCGATGAAGAAGGCAAGGCGGAAATCGCGCGCCGTCAGTGTCTCAAGGATCTCGTCATGCCCGACGACGTCGCGCGCATGGCGCTGTGGCTCGCCTCCGACGATAGCCGCATGTGCAGCGCGCAGAACTTCGTCGTCGATGGCGGTTGGAGTTGAACTCAATCAACGAAGTATCGAAGGACAATCAGATGACGCAAATTACGAAAGTGAAGTCGGGCAGCATTCTCGAAGACCGCGAAAGCTATTCGCGCGTGGTCGTGCTGGATAACTGGGTGTTCATGCCGCTGACCGCCGGGCGCGATTACAAGACGCGCAAGATGCCGGAGACGGCGGTCGGTCAGGCCGAACAGGCGTTCAGGAATGTCGAAGGCGCGCTGGCCTCGGTCGGCGCGACGCTCAAGGATGTCGTGCGTTCGCGCGTGTTCATTCCGCGTCAGTCGGATGTGCCCGAGGTGATGGCGTTCATCGGCGAGCGTTTTCGCGGTATCGATCCGGCGAGCTGCGTGACGTGCTCGCCGCTGGGTGGCCCGGAGTATCTGTTCGAGATCGAGATCACGGCCTACAAGGGCGCGGGCGATCAGCAGCAGGAACGGATCACCATCTCGCTTTGAGGTGGCGCGACGGCCCCGTCGTTCGCATTTCTGACACGGCGATTACTCCCTTATAATGTCGATTGTCAACATTTCTGGGGTGATTGCCGGTGGCGACCAAGACAAAGGCGGAGTTCGGTGGACTGGTACCGAAGTCTGCGCTGGATAGCGTGGAATATGCTGCGCAACAGATCCGCGACGCGATCGTTTCCGGTCGCCTGACGCCGGGCACGCGCCTGATCGAAGCGCGCCTGACGGATCAGTTGAACGTCTCGCGGCATCCGGTGCGCGAAGCGCTGAAGCGCCTGAGCCGCGAAGGTTTCGTGGAGGTGCGGCCGAATCGCGGGGCCGTCGTCGCGGAGATCAACCCGGAGAATATTCTCGAGGTCTACGCGCTGCGCTCGGCGTTGGGCGCGATCGCGCTCGGCGCGCTGGCGAAGAAGCCCGAGTTGCTGACCGGCGCCGTCATTCGCAATCTGGAGCGCTTGGCGCGCAATGCGCTGCGCTTCGCGAAGGAGTCCGACCAGGAAGCGTCCATCGACAACCACCTCGAGTTTCAGGACGCCATCGTCAAGGCGAGCAATCTCGACAAGACCGCGCGCTATTTCGAGGAGTTGACGGCCGAAGTCATCCGCTTCAACAACCTGCTGAAGATGTCCTACACGGACCGCGAGAAGGACGCCGAAGAACGCATCGACGCGCTGGCGAAGGCGTTGAAGGAGAAGGATTTCACGGCCGCCGAGCGTATCTGGCGTCAGTCCTTTACGCTCGCGGCCGAACGGTTTATCGAGCGAGTGGCTTCGGAAACCCCGGCCACGTAGTCGAACAGGGCATATCCCGTCACCCGCCCACCACGCCCTGCGTATTCACATACACCGCATAAAGCGACTGCGACGCCGCCATAAACAACCGATTCCGCTTCGGCCCGCCGAAGCAGATATTCGCGCATCGCTCGGGTAGCGCGATGCGCCCGATCAGCTTCCCCGCAGGCGACAACACCATCACGCCGTCGAGTTCGTCGTTGCCCATGCCCCAGCCGCACCACAGATTGCCGTCAATGTCGAGGCGAATGCCATCGACGGTGCCCGCGCCGGCGTCATAAAACACGCGTCCCCGGCCGATGCCGCGACGGTCGTCCAACACATCATAGACATGAATGAGCTTGTTCGGCACGCCGCGCGATTCGGTCACGTAGAGCAGCTTTTCGTCGGGCGAGAAACATAGGCCATTCGGACCTTTGAGTTCCGCGGTGACGAGACTAGCTTCGCCCGTCTTGCCATCGATGCGATAGATCGAATGCGGAAGTTCCGGCTCGGCCTTGTTGCCTTCGTAATGGCCCCAGATGCCCATCGGCGGATCGGTGAACCAGATCGAATCGTCCGATGCGACCACCACGTCGTTCGGCGAGTTGAGCGGCTTGCCATCGAACGAATCCATCAGCACCGTGACGCGCCCGTCGTACTCCGTGCGCGTAATCCGCCGTCCATGCTCGCAGGTAATCAACCGTCCCTGACGATCGCGCGTATTGCCGTTCGCATAGTTCGATTGCGCGCGATACACGCCGACCGAGCCAGTTTCTTCGTCCCACCGCAGGATGCGGTTGTTCGGAATATCGCTGAACAACAGGCATCGCGCGTCGCCGAAATACACCGGACCTTCGATAAACCGAAAGCCCGTTGCAAGCCGCTCGACCGCCGAAAAGTTCACACGATAGCGATCGAAAGACGGATCGAGCGAGATCACGCGCGGGTCGGGATAGCGTTCGGTCTGTTGCCACATGGGATCGTCTCCTGATTTTTTCGACGTGTTCGGAGCCCGCAGATTAAGCCTCCGGACGATAAAAATTCTTGATTCTCAAGCAAGCCATAGCAAATCCCCGATTCGTATCATGGGCAGGGCGAGTCATAAAAGCACGCGTGCTCGCCGCGCCTATCCGTCGAAACAACGAGAATTTCCCATGATCGAGCAGTCCGAAAAGCGTGTCGCCGGCCCGGTGATTCGTCTGCATTCCGGCGATAACGTCGTGATCGCGCGTACCGATGTGGCGATCGGCACGCGCGTGGATGCGGAGGATTTCGTGAGCCGCAGTCAGGTCGCGGCAGGCTACAAGATCGCCGCGCGCGCGATCCGTCAGGGCGAGCCGATTCGCAAGTACAACGTCGTGATCGGCTTTGCCGCGACGGATATTCCGGCCGGCACACTGGTTCACGGACACAATGTCGAGTTCCGCGATTTCGATCGCGATTACGCGCATGGCCGCGACTATCGCGCGGTCGAGTTGCTGCCCTCATCGCAGCGCGCGACGTTTCAGGGCATCGTGCGCGCGGATGGCAGCGTGGCGACGCGCAACTACATCGGCATTCTGTCCACCGTGAATTGTTCCGCGACCGTCGTGCACAAGATCGCCGAATGGTTCACGCCCGAGCGTCTCGCGGAGTATCCCAACGTCGACGGCGTGGTCGCGTTCAGTCATTCGATCGGCTGCGGCATGGAGATGAGCGGCGAGCCGATGCAGTTGTTGCGCTGCACGATGGCCGGTTACGCGCGTCACGCCAATCTCGCGGCGGCGCTGATCGTCGGGCTCGGCTGCGAGCGCAATCAACTGCAAGGATTGCTCGATCAGGAAGGCATGGGCGCGAACTCGCGTCTGCATACCTTCGTGATGCAGGAGTCGGGCGGCACACGCAAGACCATCGAGGCGGGCATCGAAACGGTGAAGGCGCTGTTGCCGCGCGCAAACGATGTATCGCACGGCACCGTCGATGCGAGCCATCTGAAGATCGGTCTGCAATGCGGCGGCTCGGACGGCTTTTCGTCGATCAGCGCGAATCCGGCGCTCGGCGCCGCGATGGACATTCTCGTGCGTCATGGCGGCACGGCGATTCTCTCGGAGACGCCCGAAGTCTACGGCGTCGAACATACGCTGACGTGCCGCGCGGCGAGTCGCGCGGTGGGCGAGAAGCTCGTCGATCGCATTCGCTGGTGGAAGGAAGAATATTCCGTCGGCCGCGACGTGCAGATCAACGGAAAAGTAAGTCCCGGCAATCAGGTCGGCGGCCTCGCGAACATATTCGAAAAGTCGATCGGCTCGTCGATGAAAGGCGGCACCACGCCGTTGATGGAGGTGTATCGCTACGCACAGCCGGTCACGCAGAACGGCCTCGTTTTCATGGATACGCCCGGCTTCGATCCGGTGTCGGCGACGGGGCAGATTGCGGGCGGCGCGAATCTTATCGCGTTCACGACAGGACGCGGATCGATGTTCGGCGCAAAGCCCGTGCCGTCGATCAAGCTCGCCACCAACACGGCGATGTATCGGCGCCTGAGCGAAGACATGGACCTGAATTGCGGCGCGATCCTCGATGGCGACGCGACCATCGACAGCATGGGGCAAGCCATTTTCGATGCGCTGCTTGAAACCGCATCGGGCAAACGGACCAGGAGCGAATTGCTCGGACTCGGCGATCACGAGTTCGTGCCTTGGCAGATCGGCATCATGAGTTGAAGCAGCAGTGCGCGTGACCCATAAAAAAAGCGCGGATAGCCGCGCTTTTTTTATGCATCGCACGTCAGGCGATACGCGTCATCGTCTGAACACGCCGAGCAGCAACGTAGCGAGAAAGATCACGATAAAGATGAAGAACAGGATCTTGGCGATTTCCGCCGCGCCCGTCGCAATGCCGCCGAAGCCGAACACGGCCGCGATGATCGCGATGATGAAAAATATGGCTGCATAACGAAGCATGTGGTCTCCCACTCCATAAAGTTGAATGATGCGACGCGCTGACCACGCGTCGGGTCAATGTCGCGCGTCTTGCTGCGCGCGGACGAATCCCATCAAAGCAACCGCTGTGCCCAGGGCGCACAAAATCCCGCCAAACGTTTCACCTGCAGACGATAAAAAACGCCGCAAAGCCCTTTAAAAGAAGCATTGCGGCGCTTGGGCGCGTTTCCTCGAACGCGCCGTCGTGTTACTCGTCGAGGCTAACGCCTAAGGCTGCTATCGGAGTCGGTGTCGTCGTCGAAGTCGTCTTCGTCGTCGATGTTACTGAGCGCATCCGGCAGATTGTTCTCCAGCTCATCGCGCTCGATCTGATCGGCTAAATCTAGGGATTTGCGCGTGGCGGGACCGGATGGGCGATTGGCTCCAGACATGGCGTACTCCTTGAACGGATTTCAAAGCCGCGCCGAAAATCGACGCGAACCAACGAGCAAGCAAGGCACGTACGCGCTGGATGAAAGCCGCTACGAAATACGCTCAGGCCGGACGGCGGCCTGCGAGCGGCAATGATGGACAAGACCGGATGGGCGAAAAGGCGACGCGGTTCCCGTCGATAAACAGGAGCGTGTGTTTTGCGGGCCGGCGCGTGAGGCCCAGTATGCACCGGTCCGGCTGCGCGAAAAAGGTGCTAAAAAAAACAATCAGACGTTTCGCGCGATGCGCGGCGACGTCACGCGAAAAAGTGCGCGACGATCGGATAGAGCGACGCGATCAGCAGCACCGCCATCGTCACGTTGAACGCTCGCAGCACGCGCGGATTGGCGAGAAAGCGCCGCAGCGACATGCCGAACGCGGCCCACGCGAGAATGCACGGCAGCCCGATCACGACGAACACGCACGCCATCAGCGCGGCGTTGAGCGAAAGACTCGTGTGCAAATGAATCGTGGACGCAGCGGTGAGCACCATCATCCACGCTTTGGGATTGATCCACTGAAACGCAAACGCTTCGTGAAAGCGCATCGGACGGCGCTCGCCTTCGCGCATCTGCACGGTCGACGACGTGCCGATCTTCCACGCGAGATAAAGCAGATAGACGACGCTGGCCGTTTCGAGCACCGTATAGAGCCACGGAAAGCGCTCGAACGCCTGCGCGAGACCGAGACCACGGCGAGCATCAGCAAGGCCACGCCGGCGCTGATACCGAGCACATGCGGCACCGTGCGCTTCAGGCCGAAGTTCACGCCAGATGCCAGCAGCATGGTGTTGTTGGGACCGGGCGTAATGCTCGTGGCGAGCGCGAACAGTGCGGCGGCGGGAAGGGCGTCGAGGAGCATGATGGGCATGGCGCAAGCAGAATAAACGAAGACCGATGCGCCAAGTGTAAGAGGTTCGGTCTGTACAGTACCAATACAATCAAAAGAGATGATTCCGGTACGGTCAGACCGATACGCGCTTATTCAGGCATCGACCACGCCGGGAACGGATTACGTTCGCCGAATCCCTGCTGATGCCAATACGGATACGCGGGCCGCTGAATGCTTGCGTCGTCGAGCTTCTTCACCTGCTCGGGCGTCAGATTCCAGCCGACCGCGCCGAGGTTCTGCCGCAACTGCTCTTCGTTGCGCGCGCCGACCAGCACGGTCGCAACCGTCGGACGTTGCAGCAGCCAGTTGAGCGCGATCTGCGGCACGGTCTTGCCGGTTTCGGCGGCGATCTCGTCCATCGCGTCGACCACGCTATACACGTATTCGTCCGGCACCGGCGGCCCGAAATCCGCGGTCTTGTGCAGGCGGCTCGTCTCCGGCAACGGCGCGCCGCGACGAATCTTGCCCGTCAG
The DNA here is from genome assembly GCF_001189365.1 of Candidatus Burkholderia verschuerenii. Taxonomy (GTDB): domain Bacteria; phylum Pseudomonadota; class Gammaproteobacteria; order Burkholderiales; family Burkholderiaceae; genus Caballeronia; species Caballeronia verschuerenii. Next base: position 19,543 of record NZ_LFJJ01000053.1, read on the forward strand.
ACGTCCCCAGCCGAGCGGACTCCACACCACCGCGCCGACGCCCGCATCGAGACCGAGCGGCATCAGTTCCCATTCGTAGTCGCGGCCGATCAGCGAATAGTAGGTCTGGTTCGCGACATAGCGCGGATAGCTGTAACGATCCGCGATATCGAGCGACTTCTGCAGATGCCAGCCCGAAAAATTCGACACACCCGTATAGCGGATCTTGCCCGCGCGCACGAGATCGTCGAGCGTGGAAAGCGTCTCTTCGATAGGCGTTTTCGCATCGAAACCATGCAGCTGGAAGATGTCGATGTAGTCCGTCTGCAAGCGTTTGAGCGCGGCATCGACCGCCTGGATGAGATGAAAGCGCGACGAGCCTACCGCGTTCGGATTGTCCGGATCGAAGCGAAAGGTCGCCTTGGTCGAGATGATGGCGCGATCGCGCCGGCCTTTGAGCGCTTCGCCGAGTATCGATTCCGATGCGCCGCCCGAATAGATGTCGGCGCTATCGAACATCGACACGCCCGCTTCCAGACAGATGTCGACGAGCTTGCGCGCTTCGCTCACATCCGTTTCGCCCCATGCCTTGAATAGCTCGCCCTTGCCGGCCGAACGTGCCGGTGCCCAGACTCAGCACCGGCACCTTGAAGCCCGATTTACCCAGATGTCGAAATTCCATTGCGTGTCCTTTGCAGAGAGGAAAGAGAGCGGTGTGCACCGCGATAGAACATGCAGCGTCGAGACTAACGCAATGATCGATCGCACGCAGGCGCGACGCTCACGCGCTGGCATGCTGCTTGCAAACTGCTGACGCATTGTCACGACCTTTCATGGAGTGCATGTCGATGATCCTTCCACACGCGATGAAACGCGCATCGGCCGCATGAGCGCCGAGCGTTTCGACGAATCCTTCTTCGAGCCGGGACGCAATTGCGCGAGCGTGCGTCAGGCCGATCGCTTCAGCCTGCTGATCGACGGGGAAGATTATTTTCGCGTGTTGCGCGAGGCGTTGACGCGTGCGGAGCGCATGGTGTTCATCCTCGGATGGGACATCGACAGTCGCATGAAGCTCACGCCCGAAGGCTCCGACGACGGCTTGCCCGACGCGCTCGGCGATTTTCTGCACGCCATCGCCGCGCAAAAGAAGCGCCTGCGCATCTACATTCTCGCGTGGGATTTCGCGATGCTTTACGCGTTCGAGCGCGAGTGGCTGCCGGTGTACAAGATGGGCTGGCGCACGCATCGGCGTATCGCGTTTCAGACGGACGGCAAGCATCCGATGGGCGGTTCGCAGCATCAGAAGATCGTGGTGATCGACGATCGCCTCGCATTCGTCGGCGGACTCGATCTCACGCGATCGCGCTGGGACACGACGAAACACGCCGCCGCCGATCCCTTGCGCCGCGATGCGAACGGCGCACCGTATCAGCCGTTTCACGACGTCCACACGATGTTCGACGGCGACGCCGCGCGCGAGATCGGCATGCTCGCGCGCGATCGCTGGGCGCGTGCGTGCGGCAGACGGCTCGCGATTCGCTCGCATCGCGTCGCGCTGTCGCACGATACCTGGCCGCCTTCGCGCGGCGTCGAAATCGACAACGTGCGTATCGCGATCTCGCTGACGGAGCCCGCGTATCTCGGCCGCACGCCCGTGCAGCAGATTCGCACGCAATATCTCGATGCGATCGCGCGTGCGCGCCGCAGCATCTATATTGAGAATCAGTACTTCACGTCGGGCTCGATCGGCGCGGCGTTGTCGGAATCGCTCGCGCGCGAGGATGGTCCCGATCTTGCCATCGTCGTGCCGCGCAATCAGAGCGGCTGGCTGCAGGAAGTGACGATGGGCGTGCTGCGCGCGCGTCTGCACAAGATATTGAAGCACGCGGATACGCACGGACGTTATCGCCTGCTGTGCCCGGACGTTCCCGATCTGGGCGAGGCCATCGTCAACGTGCACAGCAAGCTGATGATCGTCGACGACGAGTTGCTGATCGTCGGCTCGGCGAATCTGAACAATCGCTCGATGGTGCTCGACAGCGAATGCAATATCTCCATCGATGCCGGCGCGGACGCACGCATCCGCCGCGCCATCGCGACGATGCGCGATACGCTGCTCGCGGAGCATCTCGGCTGCGAGATCGCCGACATCGTGCGCGAACGCGATGCGCGCGGGGGCATGAACGCGGCGATTCTCGCGTTGCAGCGCGATCGCGAGGAACATCGCACGCTGGTCGATCTCGATCCGGAAGTGTCGCCCGAACTCGATCAGCTGATTCCGCCCGACGCCCTCATCGATCCCGAAACACCGATCGCCGCCGATGAACTCGTCGACCAGTTCGTGCCGAAGGAAAGGACGCGCCCGCTGATCGGACGCTATGCGGCGCTCGGCATATTCGCGCTGCTGATCGTGGGCGTGGTCGGGTCTGTGGCACTGGACGCCGCTCGGCGATTACCTCAACCTCAAGTCGCTGACCAACGCCACGCGGCATGTCGAAGCGCTGCCGCTCGCGCCGCTGTGGATCGTGCTCGGCTATGTCGCTGCGGCGGTCGTATATGTGCCGGTGACTTTGCTTATCGCGTCGATGGGCATCGTGTTCGGCGCGACGTGGGGCGGCGTATACGCGTATGTCGGCACGACGCTGGCGGCGGCCATCAGCTTCTGGCTCGGCGGCTGGCTCGGGCGCGATGCGGTGCGCAGGCTCGCGGGGGCGCGCGTGAATCGCCTGAGCGAACTGGTGGCCAAGCGCGGCATCGTCGCGGTCGTCGTGTTGCGTCTGCTGCCGGTCGCGCCGTTCGCGATCGTCAATCTCGTGGCGGGCGCATCGCATATCCGCATGCGCGATTTCATGATCGGCACGATGCTCGGCATGGGTCCGGGCATCTTTCTGACGGTGGCGTTTGCGAATCAGTTCGTCGCATCGTTACGGCATCCGACGGTGGGATCGTTCGCGGTTGATCGGCATCGGCGCGGTATTGATCGGTCTGTCGATTCTGCTGCAGCGCTTTATCGGCGGCGCAAGCAAGACCGACGCGCCCCACGAAGGCGCACCGGGCGATGCCGACAAGCCGCGCGCCAGCGACGAAGCGCAACGCGCGAGCCGTCTGCGCGAACGCGGCAAGATGCCGCGCGATCCATCGAACGGTTCTTCTCCGCGACGCACCGACGAGGTCAATTCATGACATTGATGCACGACGCCGGCATCGAGGAAAGCATGACGATCGCGCGCTCGCGCGAGTTGCGCATCGCGACATACAACCTGCACGGAGCCGTGGGTATCGACGGAAAGTTCGCGCCGGAACGCATCGGCGAAGTGCTCAACGAGATCGACGCGGATATCTTCGCGCTTCAGGAAGTGCCGCTGGGCGGCGCGAATGCGCCCGACGTGCTCGACGTGTTGCGCCGCATGACGAACCTGCATGCAGTCGAAGGCCCGACGCTCGATACGCCCGCGCGACGCTACGGCAACGCGGTGCTGACGCGTTATCCGGTGCGCGCGGTGCGCACGCTCGATCTGTCGTTCAGGACGCGCGAGCCGCGCGGCGCGCTCGATGCCGATATCGACTGCGGCGGTGAAACCTGGCGCGTGGTGGCGACGCATCTCGGCCTTGCATCGGGCGAACGACGCGCGCAGGTGGAGCAGGTCTTGCAGACTTTCGACACGCCCGCGCTGCCCGTGATTCTGCTCGGCGATCTGAACGAGTGGTTCGTTTATGGCCGCACCTTGCGCAGGCTCGTCACGCACTTTCATCGCGCGAGCGCGTTGCGCACCTTTCCGACGCGCTATCCGCTGTTCGCGCTGGATCGTATCTGGGTGCATCCGGGCGAGCGGCTGATGCGCGTCGACGTGCATCGCACGCGTTTGTCGCGTGTCGCATCCGATCACTATCCACTTATCGCGCGTATCAGCGCACCGTCGACGCTTATCGATCGATGATCGATGAATGCCCCCGGTCATGCATCGAACGATGCTTCGAATGCATGTTTCAAGGGGTATTTTGATCGCGTGTTATCCCGAACAAGCTCACCTGTGCCCGCCACGCGACGAAAAGTGCCTAGAAAAACGATATAAAACGCAAAAAGACTCGCACGAACGCGCTTTGCATATGTAGAATCCGGCGTGATACGAACGCATTGACGCGCACGTATTCAGTCATCAGATATCACTGACCAACACAGGTAGGAGAAACATGCCGACTTCCGCTAAAACCGCTGCAAAGAAGGCCCCGGCCAAAAAGGCCGCAGCCAAGACCCCGGTCGCCAAGAAAGCAGCATCGAAGGTTGCCGCGAAGAAAGTAGCCACCAAGAGTGTCGTCGCCGCAAAGAAGACCGCGGGCGCTCCGTCTCCCATCAAGGACACTTTCACCAAGGCGTCGCTCGCTGCACACCTTGCTGAACGTGCCGCTGTCGATGTGAAGGCCGCCAAGGCCGTGATGGCCGCGCTCGAAGACGTGATTCTCGGTGCGGTCCACAAGAAGGGCGCCGGCGAATTCACGCTGTCGGGTCTTCTGAAGATCTCCGCGCAAGCCGTTCCGGCGAAGAAGAAGCGCTTCGGCAAGGACCCGTTCACGGGCACCGAGCGTTGGTTCCCGGCCAAGCCGGCAAGCGTGCGCATCAAGGCACGCGCGCTGAAGAAGCTGAAGGACGCGGCTGCTTAAGTTCGGCTGATCGCGCAAGCATCAGCGGTAGCGATATCTCGTATCGCTACGCATAAAGAAAGAGGCCAGCTTCCCCGTTGAGGGAAGGCTGGCCTTTTTTGCTTTTCATGCGCGTGTCGTGTGCCGGTCGTTTGTCTTCTGTCAGCGCGCGATAAGCCTTTGCTAAGCGAGCGTCGTACTCGCGGCTTCGTGAAAGATACCGCCGAGCCAGTCCGCAAAAACCCGTACGCGCGCCGACAACTGACGATTGTGCGGATACAGCACCGACACCGGAATGGGCGGCGGCGCAAGCTCGGGAAGCAGGCATTGGAGCTTGCCATCGGCGAAGTTCGTCGACGATCCGATAACGCGGCACCTGCACAATGCCGAGCCCTGCGAGCGCCGCTTGCGTGTAGAGCTCGACACCCGTCACGGAAATCGCGGCGGGCAACTCGATGGCGCGCACATCGTGATCGACCGTGAACTCGAGCGGAAGGCTGCGGCCCGTCGCGCTCGATATGTAGTTGACCGCGCGATGCGAGGCCAGCGCATCGAGATCTTCGGGAATGCCCGCACGCGCGAGATACGCGGGACTTGCCACCGTCACATGTTCGAGCATCGCAACGCGCCGCGCGATCATCGATGAGTCCTGCAACGTGCCCGCGCGCAGCACGCAATCCACGCCTTTGCGCACGAGATCGACGAGACGGTCGTCTTCGCCTACTTGCAGTTCGACCTGCGTATAGCGCGCCAGAAATGCGGGCAACGCCGGCACGACGAAGTGTCGCGCGAGCGTGCCTTGCAGATTCACGCGCAGCAATCCCTTCGGCTCCGCATGCTTGAACGAACCTTCAGCCTCTTCGAGGTCGGCGATAAGACGCACGCAACGCCGATAGTGCGCTTCGCCATCGGGCGTCAAGCGAACGGTGCGCGTGGTGCGTTCGAGCAGGCGCGCGCCGAGCCGCTCCTCCATGCGCTTCATCAGATTGGTGACGGTGGCGCGCGGCATTTGCAGATCGTCGGCGGCTTGCGTGAAGCTGTGGCGTTCGGCGATCCGCACAAAGACCTGCATTTCCTGAAAGCGATCCATGAGCGATGGCATCCATGCAGTGATTGTTAAAGCAACTGGAACGATGATACTCAGCCGCGCACGATGATCGCAGAAACGGAATGATCCATCATGCACTTCATCGAATCACATTCAAGGAGCGGCATCATGAGTCAGACGGATACGAACATCGACAAGCAGCGCGTGGCCATCGTGACGGACGCATCGCGCGGCATCGGCGCGGAAATTGCGCGCCGCCTGGCGAAGGATGGCTTCGCGGTCGCCATCAACTATGCATCGAGCGCGAAGGAAGCCGATGCGCTCGCCGGCGAATTGCCCGCGGCGGGCGGCGCGGCCATCGCGGTGAAAGCGGACGTCGCGAATGCGGACGACGTGCGCCGCATGTTCGAAACGGTCGATGCGCAACTCGGCCGCATCGACGTGTTGGTCAACAACGCAGGCGTGTTGAAGACCATGCCGCTCGCCGATACGAGCGACGCGCTCTACGACCAGACGATGGGCATCAACTTGCGCGGCACCTTCAATACGCTGCGCGAAGCGGCGGCGCGAATGAACGACGGCGGACGCATCGTCAATTTTTCGAGTACAACGCTCGCGCTCAATATGCCCGGCTATGCCATCTATAACGCCACCAAGGCCGCCGTCGAAGCGTTGTGACGCATGTTTTCGCCAAGGAACTGCGCGGACGCAACATCACGGTGAATGCTGTCGCGCCGGGACCGGTCGCGACCGCGCTGTTTCTCGAAGGCAAGACGCAGGAGCAGATCGCGCACTTCTCGAAGCTGCCGCCGCTCGAACGGCTCGGCGAAGTGGAGGATATTGCGTCGGTCGTCGCGATGCTCGTCGGCGCGGATGCGGCCTGGGTCAACGGACAGGTGCTGCGCGCCAATGGCGGGCTGGTTTAAAGAGCGAACGCGAGCTGCTCCGTGTTGCGGACGACGCGTCGACGCGCTACCGTCGCGCGTTTGATGGATGACGCAGGCAGCGCGGCTTGCGTCGTCAGTTCGAACGCGGGCCGCGTATCGCACGCGATCCACTCGAGTTGCGCCGATGCGAGGCGTTTCGCGATCAGACTGTAGACATCCGCATCGAAGGGACGCACGTCGCCGGCCGAGGCGAGCAGCGGCGCGATCTCGTCGATCGATGCGCAACTGCCGACATAGCACCAGCGATCGACCACATGCCACGCTTCGCGCGCCGTTTGCGCATCGCGTTCGACGATCGCGATCGGGCCTTCATGCGGCCAGCGCACATGACGCGCGGATTCGAGTGCGGCGAGCGAGCGCGTCGCGTGATCGGCGAGCGGTTCGATGCCCGCGCATGCGCCGAGACAACGCTTCACCTGGTAGCCGAAGCAGCCGCGCGTGGATTTTTCGAGTCCAAGCGTCGCATGACACAGTTGATGCTCATCCGCGAGATGACGCAGATACGAAAGCGCCTTCGCGCGCGATGAAAACACGCCGTACAGATCGCGCTCGCGCGACAGATCGTGCCGGTTCGCGCGCATCAGCGTGGGCGCGGGCGCGCCTGCGAGCCATTGCCACGCGCATGCGCCCGATGCACGCCGGAGCAGGCGGTTATGCACGGGCCGCAGTTCCTTCACGAGCTTCGCTTCGAGCAGCAACGCGCCCAGTTCGCCCACGGTCTCGCGATAGTCGATCCGTTTGATCGCCTGCGAAATCGACAAGTCCTTCGCAAGCAGATGATCGCCCGAAAAATGCGACGCGACGCGCTGCTTCAGGTTGATGCTCTTGCCGACATAGAGCGGCGCTTCGTCGTCGCCATGAAAGATGTAGACGCCGGGCGTCGACGGCAGCGTATCGAGCGTGCCTTCCGGCAACGCGGCGGGCAGGCTCGCGCGTTTGACGAGCGTTTTGATCGCGGCATCGACGAGCTCTTGAGGATAGATCGCGTGGATCTTCTGCCAGAACTGCCATAGAAGATCGGCATCGGCCAATGCGCGATGGCGGCCTTCGGGCATGAGGTCGAGCCGCGCGATGAGCGCATCGAGTCCATGCCGCTCGACCGATGGAAACAGCGCGCGCGACAGCCGCACCGTGCACAGCGTATCGGCCCGAAACGCGATGCCCGCGCGACGAAACTCGTTCTTCAGGAAGCCGTAATCGAAGCGCGCGTTGTGCGCGACGAACAGCTTGCCGTGCAGATGTTCGGCCAGCGCCGGCGCAAGCGACGCGAAGCTCGGCTGACCGCGCAGCATCGCGTCGTCGATGCCGGTCAGGCGTTCGATGAACGGCGGCACCGGCACGCCCGGATCGACCAGCACGCTCCATCGTTCGATGCCCGCCGTGCTCGCTTCCACCACGCCGATTTCAGTGATGCGATCTTCCGTTGCATCGCTGCCGGTGGTTTCCAGATCGACGAACACGATGGGACGCGCGAGGCCTGCGAGCAGGGCATCGGCGAGGGTGTCGGCGTCGGTGGAATCGTCCAGCATGGATAAGAGCGGCGTGCGGTGATCGAGCGTTCGAGTCTAGCTCAAAAGACGCGTGCACCATTCGAGCGCGGCGAATTCAAGTGCGACGCCGCATCGGCCGATAAATCGATTACAGCCAAAGCCACTGTGGCGAATGCGCGAAGACAGCGTTTGCGATTCGCACTTCGCATGCGGCGTGCAATGGGCGTTAGTACAATACTGGTTTGCTTGCTTCAGGACGGATCGACATGACTTATTGCGTGGGCATGTGTGTGGACGACGGACTCGTGTTCCTCTCCGACACCCGCACCAACGCCGGCGTGGACCACGTGAGCGCCGCCCGCAAGATGGCTGTCTACGAACAGCCCGGCGAGCGTGTGATCGTGCTGCTGTCGGCCGGCAATCTCGCGCTGACGCAAGCGGTCACGCAACTGCTCGCCGAGCCGACCGATCCGGACGCGCCGACGCTCTACAGCTGCGCCACGATGGCGGAAGCCGCGCGTATCGTCGGCGAGGCGGTGCGCGAGGTGCATCGGCGCGATGCGCTGTCGCTCGCCGAATTCAGCGTCGACTTCAATTGCAGTTTCATTCTGGGCGGGCAGATTCACGGCCAGCCGCCGCGTCTGTTCATGGTGTACGCGGCGGGCAATTTCATCGAGTCGACGCGCGTGTCGCCGTATTTTCAGATCGGCGAGTCGAAGTACGGCAAGCCGATCATCGATCGCGTCATCACGCCTTCGTCGCCGCTCGATGAAGTCGCCAAATGCGCGCTGATCTCGATGGATTCGACGCTGCGCGCCAACCTGTCGGTCGGTTTGCCGCTCGATCTGCTGGTCTACGAGAAAGATGCACTGCGCGTCACGCGCTTCGCCACGCTCGATAACGACAGCACCTACTATCAGATGATCCATCGCACCTGGGGCGAGCGGCTGCGGCAGATTTTCGGCGAGATTCCGAATCCGTCGTGGACGGATCTGGCCAACGTGCCGCTGCGTCCGCGCGAGTCGCGCGCCGCAGTGCCGCGTCTGGTGATCGGCGATCTGCCGCCCGGCGCCGACGCGCCCGCGCAGACGCGCCCGCGCAGACGCTCGCCGAGGACATGAATCCGAACGGTCGCGCGCCGGAGCAATAAGCCGCTCAGGGCGTGTTTATCGCGCTCGACGGGCATTGCAGAGGCGCGGACGTGACTAAGCGCATCGCGCGCGGAGAATCGACGAGCAGCGCATCGATGCCCAGACAGGCTGCGGCGCGGTAATCGTTGGCATCGTTCACGCCGATCGCCATGATGTGCGTCTTTCCCTGCGTCCGAAAACACGCCACGGCTTTGCTCGTCCAGAGCGTCGCCGTCACGGGCGAGCGCGCCTCGCCGAGGGTGAAGGTTTCGGTCAATTCCATCTGCCGCGCGTACTCGAATGCGGCCCACGCGCCCGCTGGCGGCGGGTCGATGCACGCGTGCGCGAGCGCGACGTTCGCGAGCCGGGCGCGCGTCGCATCGCGGGATTCGAACAGACGCGCCTGCGGATAGGCGGCAAAGGCCTGCTGATACGCGGCATTCGTCGAATAAATCAGCACGCGCGACCACGCGCCTTCTTCGTCCAGCACGCGCGCGACGGCGTTCGCCTGACGGACGGCGGGCAAGGCTTTCATGTCGAGAAACACCGGCACCGACGATGGAATCGCGCGCAACGCATCGACGAGCGTCGGCACGCGCATCGGACGATCGCGATACGGGTAACGCTTCGCGCCGTCCGCATCGTTCCGGGCGAAATTCCAGCCCGCGTTCAGCGTCTGCAACTCAGCCAGATCGATATCAGCGATTGCGCCACGGCCATTCGTGTTCGTCGACAGATCGGCGGGACGATAGAGCACCGGCACGCCGTCGCGCGTGAGTTGCACGGTCAGCCAGATGGCGTCGGCGTGGTTGTCGAGCGCGCCGCGAATCGCCGCCAGCGTATTTTCGGGGAAGTCGGCCGTGCCGCCGCGATGTGCGACGATCATCGGACGTGCGGGGGAATAGGCGCGGCAGCCGGCGAAGGTGCTCGCTGCGGCAAGTGCGGCGACCGCGATGAAGGTGCGAAGTGTCGGCGGCATGCAAATCGTCCGCGTGATGAGGGTGTGGACGATTTTGCGTTCACGCTGCGGACTGCGGAATCGCCCGGCCGGGCGATTTGACAATTTATGGCTTCACCAAAAAAAAACAGCCATCGGCGAACCGATGGCTGTCGAGCGGATGCTGCTTTCCGTCAGGCGCGATACTCGCGTATCGCACCGTCCGGTTGTTCATTGCGGTAGGGATGTCCATTACTGAACACCCCCCCGCACAGATCCCGGCGTGCCCAATTTAGGCACCGGGCTCCTACCTTGAGTGCTTGACGACAAAGCGCCGATCAGGCCATGGATGAAGAATGCGAGGTTGAGGGAGCCAGGCATCCGCGATCC
>NZ_LFJJ01000054.1 GCF_001189365.1 Candidatus Burkholderia verschuerenii
GCGCTGCATGCGGTGCTGTGTGCGGCCGGCTACAACCTGCGCTGGCTGCTGCGCGCGATCGTTCGTCTGGGCCTTGGCCCTATATTCTTTTTGCTGCTCGCGTGGGCGCGTTTTCAGCTCAACGTCACGCCTCAACCTCTACTCGTGCGCTGCAGACCTGGCTGAGATGTGCGTTTACGTCTGCACCAGACTGCGTCGTTGGGTCCATTCCGGCAAATTCAATTTTGCAGGCCCGACTACTTAGTCTAGCTATCCACGCGGTCAGCGTGCGCGTTGACCCATTCATCCGCTGCGGCAGCCGGCTTCGTGCCGTTCTGCGTCGCGAGCATCACGCCGTCGATTTCGCCCGGATTCCACTTGAATTTCTTCAGGAACGAGACGACTGTCGGTGCCTTCTTTTCGAGTTCCGGATTGATCACGTTATCGACGTGCTCCGATTCGCCGAACACCTTCTTCGGGTCTTCGAGGAATTTCAGCTTGTACTTCGCGAACATCCAGTGCGGCTTCCAGCCCGTCACGATGATCGGCTTGTTCGATGCTTCCGAACGCGCGAGTTCCGCCGTCATCGCCGAACCCGAACTCGGCAGCAGCTTGTAATCGAGGTTGTAGGCCTTGATGGCTTCGCTGGTTTTCTGCATCACGCCCGCGCCCGCATCGATGCCGACGATACGCGAATCGAATTCCGCCTTCTTCGCTTCGAGATCGGCGAGGCTCGACACATCGACATTGGCCGGCACGATCAGACCGATCTTCGCGTCTTCGAAGTTCGGACCAAGGTCCGTCACCTTCGACTTGAAGTTCTTGTAGTAGTCGCCGTGCGTCACCGGCAACCATGCGGACAGCGTCGCGTCGAGGTCGCCGCGCGCCACTCCCTGCCACATCACGCCGGCCGCGACCGGCACGAGTTGCACGGGATAACCCAGCTTCTTCTCGATCACTTTGGCAACGACGTTCGACGTCGCCACGCTGTCATCCCAGCCTTCGACGTAGCCGATCTTGATGGTCGGCTTGTCAGCGGCGTTCGCCCCAAAGCTCGCGGCAACGGCGGCAGTCATCGCGCCGAGCACGAGCATTCTTCTCATCGATTTCATTTGGTTTCCACTAAGCGGCCCCACGCCGTGTAGCGTCAGAATCACCAGCCAGAATTGGCCCGTAACGCGCTTTTCCGACATTCACTTGTTCAGAAACGACGCCCCTCCCTGCTTCTCCCCCGACACGGGCCCGCCCGAGGAATTACCCTGCCTTATTTATCGACGACGAGATCCGTCAGCGGCTTGCTGCAGCACAGCAGCACCATGCCCTGATCGATTTCGCGCTGACGGATGCCGCCCGCGTGCTTCATCGCGACCGAGCCGGACACGAGCTTGACCTTGCACGTACCGCACATGCCTTGGGTACACGATGACGGCAAACGCACGCCAGCTTTCTTCGCGGCTTCGAGCACGTTCTCGCCGCTGCCGCATTCGATATCGCGACGGCTCTTGGCGAAGCTGACCTTGAACGTCGTATCGACGACGGGCACTTCTTCGATCAGCGGCGCGACTTCGACGGCCGGATCGGGCGCGAAACCGAGCGCATGCTCGCGCGATTCGGCGAAGTCGGTGTGCGTGGCAAGCGCCTCGGCGACATGCGCAGTCGCCAGTTCCGCCGCGACTTCCTCGATCACGCCGAACGAAAAGCTTTCCTCGTGATAGTGCTTGCTGTCGAAACCGCCTTCCGCGAGCAGATCGCGCACGGCCTTCATATACGGCGCGGGACCGCAGGTGAAGATTTCGCACTCCATGAAATCCGGCGCAATCAGCTTGAGCAACGGCAGCGTCAGAAATCCCGTGATGCCGGGCCAACCCGTGCGCGCTCCCACGCGCTCGACCACGAACGACGTCCGAAAGTTATTCTGATTCGACGCGATCAGATCCAGCTCGCGCGCGAAGATGATGTCGTCCGGCGTGCGCGCGGAGTGCACGAACACGATGTCCGCATCGTCAGCGAGTTCGTGATGCGCGCGGCTCATCGACATCAGCGGGGTAATGCCCGAACCCGCCGACAGAAACAGCATCTTGCGCGCCGGATGCCGCGCGCACGTGAACTCGCCCGCCGGCCCGAGCACGCGCACCGTCGAGCCCGCGACCACGTTGTCATGCAGCCAGTTCGAGACCTTCCCGCCCAGCACGCGCTTCACCGTAATGGAAATGGTGTGCGGCCGCGTCGGCGACGACGAGATCGTGTAGCAGCGATTGATCTGCTCGCCGTCGATATCGAGCTCGAGCGTAATGAACTGGCCCGGCTCGAACACGAACGTGCGTTCGCTCGGCGCCTTGAAGAAAAAACTTTTGACGTCGTGGGTTTCCTGCCGGACATGACAGCAGACGAGCGTTTCGTCCGTGTCGCAATCCCAGCGCGCGGGCAGCGCGCCATAGAATTGCGGCTGGGTTACACGGCTCATCGTCGGCTCGAAAATGGCCTGATCACGCATCATGCTTGGCTCCTGCTCCTGCTCCTGCTGTTGGTCCGGTTATTCCACGCTCAGCGCATGAAGGAAACGACTTTCTCGCCGTGCGATGCATCGACGCCATGCGCGGGTTCGTTGGCGTAATCGCCGAGACGCGCGATATACCACTCGCAGAACTTCTCGACGAGGCCTTCGGTAAAGGGCGAATACGGACCCGGTTCGTAGGCGTTGCTCGCGACGCCGAGTTGCGAATACTCGACCAGCGTGCGGTCCTGATCGTTCGTCGCGCGCCACACGGCCGTGAGGTTATCGACGTTGTAATCGATACCTTCGCGCGCGTCCTCGTGCACGAGCCACTTCGTGCGCACGAGCGTTTCGCCCGAGGCGAGCGGAATCACGCAGAACGTCACGATGTGATCGCTCATGAAGTGATGCCACGAATTCGGTTGCGTCCAGAACGACAGACCGCCCAGGTCCGCGCGTTCGAAATCGCCGAGCAGCTTCGTGCAGGCGACTTTCGCGTCGAGCGTTTGCGATTCGCCATCGCGATCGAGCGGCAGACGTTGCGTGCGGAAACCCGACACCATGTCGCTCAGATGATCGAGTTCGACGGACGGCAGGCTCATCGCTTCCCATTGCGCGGTGCGTTCCGCGACGGTCTTTTCGAACGCCGCCATGCCTTCTTCGTTGGCCGGCGAGCGCTGGTAACCGAAGCCGTATTCATAGAGCGAAATGGTCAGCTCGGGATGGTTCGCGACGCAGTGATAGCACTCGCGATTGTTCTCCATCGTGAGCTTCCAGTTGCCCTTCTCGACGATATCGATGCTCGCCGCGATCTTCGTATCCTTCAGGCCATGCGGCAAAAGATACGGCTCCATCTGCGCGCGCAGTTCGGCGAAATCGACAGGCGGTTCATCGGCGAGACAGATGAAGATCAGGCCAGCGAGATTCTGCACATGCACCTTTTTGAGGCTATGTTTGCAGCGGTCGAACTGATCGCCCATGTGCTCGGCGAACATCAGGTCGCCGTTGAGGTTGTAAGTCCAGCTGTGATACGGGCACACAATATTGTCGAGCGAGCCTTTCTCCTGATCGCACAGGCGCGCGCCGCGATGGCGGCACACGTTGTAGAAGGCGCGGATTTCCATGTCGTCGTCGCGCACGATCAGGATCGAATCGTGGCCGATATCGACGGTCGTGTAATCGCCCGGCTCGGGAATATCCGGTTCCACGGCGACCTGAATCCACGTCTTGCGGAAAATCGCGTCGAGGTCGAGCGCGTGAATTTCCTCGCTCGTGTAGAACGGCGCCTCGAGCGTATGGCCCTTTTTGCGGCGTTCGATCATTGCGCGAACGTCTGCCGAAACTTTCATCGTGTACTCCGTTTTGCGTCACGTCTGGTGCCCCGCCAAACACCTTTGAACGCGGGCTGCTGCCATCCCTTTTCTGCTGCTTCGTCGACGTGTTTTACTGCGTTGCAAATCAATAGTCGACGAGTTGATGCTCGCGCAAATACGCCAGGATCACTTGAGCTTTTTCGACAGAACTCCCTTCAATTACGACGCTGCCGCCGCGACTTTCGTTCGTGGTTGCCGAAAGCATCCGCGCGTGGCCCGAGCGCTTCTCGGCAGCAACGAGTTTCTTCGGCTTCGCGATGATCGGGCCGACGCTCCACGCCGCGCGTTCCTTGTCGGCGGGCGCGTTCGTGGCGACCGGCGCAACGTGGCCTTCGCGCATGCGCGCATAGGCGTAACGCGGCGTCGCGTTGGCGAGCGGATGCACCGCGATGAGCGCGGGCAGTTGCGCGCGCACGCGTCGTCGCAAGCCTTTGGGCATGAACTGGCGCACGTCGACGCCGTCTTTCGATACGCTCACATCCACCGCCGATCCGACCAGCGCGACGTTCATCGCATCGGCGAGCTTGTAGGACAGCGTGCCGCTGTCGTACGCGCCTTCCGCGCGCGTGCGGTGAACACGAGGTCGTAGCCCGCGAGACGTTGCGCCAGCGCGGCGCAGGCATCGCCTTGCGTGTTCAGCACTTCGACTTTCGGCGCGCCGAGCGCGAGATATTCCTGCAACGCGGGATCGGCGGGATCGCCTGCGTGCAGCACGTCGAGTTGCGCGTGATGTGCACGGGCGATGTCGATGGCGATGGTCAGCGCCGACGCATCGTTGCGGCTGTACCGCGCCGCGCCGCTGACGGGATGACGTCCCGTGGAAACGAGTACGGCGATCTTCATGCTGCCACTCCTTCCGCAAGCGCTGCGGTCTGCACGACGCTGCTGCCGTTCGCCTTGGCCGCGCGCGCGGCGGCGGCTGCATCGGCGAGCGCTTTAATGGTTTCCTGCGTGTCCGCGACGATCGTGAGATTCGCGCGCTTGGCGATCGGCGCGCTGGCGTCGAGATTCACCGCGATCACATGACGGCAATCCTTGATGCCCTGCAAGTGCTGCACCGCGCCCGAAATGCCGAACGCGATATAGACGCTCGCCTCGACCGTCTTGCCCGTCGCGCCGATCTGCTTGTCGCGCGTGAACTTGCCGTCGTCGACCGCGACGCGGCTCGCGCCGATCGCCGCGCCCAGCGTGCTCGCCAACGCTTCGAACGCAGGCACGTCGGATACGCCGTTACCCGCCGACACGATAAAGTCCGCCTCTTCCAGCGCGACTTGCGCCGCATCCATTTCTTCGATGCCGAGATCGACATACGCGCTGAGCTTCGCCGCGGGCACGATGCCTTCGGCCTTCACGCTCTCGCCGATGCCGACGAACGGCAGCTTCGCATCGACGGCATTCGGCGCGAGCAACACGACATCGGGCAGCGCACGCGATGCGATCGCGCGATTCGCCTGCGCGTACAACGCGACATGCTGCTTGTCGATTTCCACGACATGCGTCGCGATGCTGGCGTCCGCACGCGCGGCGTAGCGCCGGCCGAGGTCGCCATCGCCGGTGGCGTTGTCGGGCATGAAAACGTGCACCGGCGTGAACGCGGCGACGCATGCCGTCAATGCGCGCACTTCTTCATCGGGCGCGAAATTGCATCGATCGAATTGCGGCAGTTCGATATAGCGATCCGCGCCCAGTGCGGCGGCATCGTCCTTGAACTCGCCGAACGCGATCAGCACGACTTCGGTCTCGGCATCCGCGAGCAATGTAGCGGCGGCGAGCGCCTGACGTCCGTGGTCGTTGAGCGCGCCGCGATCCGTGTGCGCCGCGACGAGCATCGCGCGCGTCGCGGGCTTCGTCAGACGACGCGGCTTCGCGGCTTCCTTGTGGCCGCCATGCATCGACGCGATGTCGAGCAGCGTGCCATTGCCGATCTCGCCGAGCGTGATGCGCTTCAGCCCATCCGCCGTGATGATGAAGGGACGTCGCGGATCGATTCGTTTGATGTTGTCGTTCATCGCTTCACTCCAGAGCCGCTGCGACGAGTTCGGCCACGTCGAGCACTTCGGGGCGCTCGCCGACCACGCCTTCGAGCATCGCAGTGCATTGCGGGCAACCGACCGCGACCACATCCGCGCCGACGGTTTTCGCATCGGCGATACGGATATCGGGAATGCGCTGCTTGCCTGGAATGTCGGTCAGCGGCGCGCCGCCGCCACCGCCGCAGCATCGCGCGCGCATGCCGTGACGCTCCATCTCGACCACCTTGATGCCGATGGTCTTCAGCAGCTTGCGCGGCGCTTCGGTCTCGCCGTTATAGCGGCCCAGATAGCAGGGATCGTGATACGTGATCTTTTTGTCCGCGAGCACGGCGGCGGCCTTCGGCGTCAGCTTGCCGTTGGCGACGAGTTCCGCCATGAACGCCGTGTGATGCTGCACTTCGTAATAGCCACCAAGCGCGCGATACTCGTTGCGCAGGCTGTGCAGCACATGCGGATCGGCGGTGACGATGCGGCGGAACTGATACTGCGACAGCGTGTTCATCAGCTTCGATGCGCATTGCTGGAAGGTGGCTTCGTCGCCGAGACGGCGCGCGGTATCGCCCGTATCGGTTTCGACACTGCCGAGCACGGCGTAGTCGACGCCCGCCTTGTTCAGCACCTTGGCAAGCGCGCGCAACGTGCGCTGATAGCGCATGTCGAACGCGCCTTCGCCCGCGATCAGCAGCACATCGACGAAACGTCCCGGCTGCGCGACTTGCACTTGCAAGTCCACCGACCAGTCGTAACGCGCGCCGATGTCGTAACCGTTCTGACTGCCCGTCTCGCGCAAATTCGCGAGCGTGATCGGGCCCTTGCCCGGCACGATGTCTTCGACGAGCGTCTGATTGCGCCGCATATCGACGATGGCGTCGACGTGTTCGATCAGCATCGGGCACTCTTGCACGCAGGCGCGGCAAGTCGTGCAAGACCAGATCGTGTCGGCTTCGATCATCTGCGAAATGAGCGGCTTGCCCGGCGCACCCGAGTGATTGCCGACCGCGATACCCGGCGTCGGACTGCCCGCGTATTGCGAATCGGAACCGCCGACCATGCCGGTCACCAGATCCTGAATCAGCTTCTTCGGATTCAGCGGCTGACCCGATGCGAACGCGGGACACGCCGCTTCGCACTTGCCGCATTGCACGCAGGCATCGAAGCTCAGCAACTGATTCCAGCGGAATTCCACCGGCTTGCCGACGCCGTATTCCTTCGCATCGAGCACGGGCTTCTTCAAAGCGGTCGGCGGCACGACTTCGTTCTCCGTCTTCGCCTTGAAGCGCTCCTGACGCGGATGAAACGCGAGGTGCAACAAGCCCGCCATCGCGTGCTTCATCGGGCCGCCTTTGGCCGCGCCGAAGGTCATCGTGTATCGCCCGCCGCGATCAGCAACGCAATGATGATCGCAAGCGCGCCCGACATCCACGAAGCCGGCAACAGCATGAACAACGCGAGGCCGAGCGCGAACGAGCCGAGCAGCCACGGCAAACTGTCCCACGGACCGCGCGACAGACGCGCGGGTACGTCCTTCGCATTACGGCGCTTCCACACGAACACCGCGCCGACCAGCATGATGATCGCCGCGACGAAGATCAGCTTGTCGAGCCACGGCGAATAGATCGCGAGGCCGTAGTTGAGGAAGACGAGCGCCATCGCGAGGATCGCGCCGCCCGCGGTTGCGACGTGCGTCTTGGCGATATACGGATCGCGCGCGACGACATGATGCAGATCGACGAAATAACGCTTCGGGATGGTCAGCAGATTGGCCCAGCCGTATGCGCCTGCGGTCGTCGCGCGGCCTTCGCGCCAGAAGGCCGCGCGCTTCATCACGGCGAACGCGAGGCCCGCCACCGACAGCCACAACAGCACGGTGATGACAAACACGGGATTCATCGTTCGATACCTCGTCAGAAGTCTTTGCAGAGGCGCAGCGAATCGTAAATCGCGCTGTGGATGTTGTGCATCGAGATGCAATCGCCGACGCGGAACAGCACGAAGCGGCCATTGTCGAGCTCTTCGCTCAGACACGGTTGTGCTTCGGATGCGAACAGCTTGTGCACATCGACTTGCCCGCGATTGATCGACTCGGGCTTGAGCTTCCAGTAGAGCGCGTCGTTCGGCGTAATGCCGTTCTCGACCACGACCTGATCGACCGCGCGCTCTTCCTGCTCTTCGGTGTATTCGTTGCGGATCACGGCGATCTTCTTGCCGTCTTCCTCGTACACCTTGTCGAGCCAGTAATTCGGCGTATGGATCACGCCTTGCGCATAGAGACGGCGATAGAAGATCGGGAACGTGGTGCCGCCGGTATCGTCGGCGACTTTGACATCGGGCGTGACGATCTCGACATTCGCACCGCGCGACGCGATGAAGTCCGCGACGCCCGCGCCTGCATGCATCGACACGCCGTCATAGACGAGCACGTTCTTGCCCGGCTCGACCTTGCCCAAGAGAATGTCCCACGAATTCACGGCGAGACCTTGCTCGACGCCCCAAGCAGGCACCTGATCGGTGAACGACGAACCGCCCGTCGCGAGCACGACGATGTCCGGCTTTTCCGCCATGATCATCTTCTCGTCGGCGGCGACGCCCAGACGGCGATCGACGCCCAGTCGCTTCGTTTCCATATCGAACCAGCGCACGATGCCGGCCATCTGTTCGCGCTGCGGCGCTTTGGCCGCGAGCATGATCTGACCGCCGACGTAATCGTTCTTCTCGAACAGCACGACATCGTGACCACGCGAACGCGCGACACGCGCCGCTTCGAGTCCGGCGGGACCCGCGCCGACCACGACGACCTTGCGCTTCGGACCACGCGACTTCTCAATGACATGCGGCATCGTCTCTTCGCGCGATGTCGCAGCGTTCTGCACGCACAGCACGTCGAGCCCGTTGTACTGACGGTCGATGCAATAATTCGCGCCGACGCACTGCTTGATTTCGTCTTCACGGCCATCGCGAATCTTGATGACCATATGCGGATCGGCGATCTGTGCGCGCGTCATGCTGACGAGATCGACCATGCCGTTGGCCAGCAGCCGCTCGGCCTGACCTGCATCGCGGATACTTTGCGCATGCATGATCGGCAGCTTCACGACCGACTTGATGCCTGCCGCGAGATGCACGAACGGCTCGGGCGGCAGCGCCATCGGCGACATGCAGTTGGCGAGCGTGTTGTGCGTATCCGCGCCCGAACCGATCACGCCGATGTAATCGATGAGGCCAGTTTCCGACATCGCATGCGCGATTTCTTTGAGGTTCTCGTGCGAGAGACCGTCCTCATGAAACTCGTCGCCGCACATGCGCAGGCCGACGCAAAAAATCAGGACCGACCGCTTCGCGCACGGCGGTCAGCACTTCCACACCGAAGCGCAGACGGTTCTGCAGCGAGCCGCCCCATTCGTCGGTACGGAAGTTGGTGCGCGGGCTCCAGAACTGGTCGATCAAATGCTGGTACGCAGCCGAAATTTCGATGCCGTCCATGCCCGCATCCTTCACGCGCTTCGCGGCCGCCGCGAAGTCCTGAATGATGCGCTTGATCTCTTCGATCTCGATAATCTTCGCGTTACCGCGATGCACCGGCTCGCGCACGCCCGACGGCGACATCAGGTGCGGCCAATGCTCGCCGTGCCATGCGGAACGGCGGCCCATGTGCGTCGCCTGAATCATGATGAACGCGCCATGACGATGCATGGCTTCGGCCAGCCGCGACAGCGGGTCGATCACTTTATCGGTCGAGAGATTGACCGACTTCCACCAGCCCTGCGGACTATCCACCGATACGGGACTCGAACCGCCGCACACGGCAAGACCCACGCCGCCTTTCGCTTTTTCCTCGTAATAGCGGATATAGCGATCGCCGGGCAGACCGCCCGGTTCGGCATAGACCTCGGCATGCGCGGTGCTGACGATACGGTTACGCAGAGTCAGCTTGTTCAGCTGAAGAGGCTTGAAAAGGTTCGGGTAACGCATTGCGATCGACCTCGGAATGGTTTTGCTTTGGCTGCTGTTGCCTGGTTACAGCGGCGACACTTCGAACACGCAGTGATCGTGTCCTTCGGCCGCGCATTGCGTCTCGACGGACTTCGAACGCGGGCCTTTCTTCGCGCTATCGGGTGCGGTGTCGTTGACCCAATCCATCGCGCCGGCGAACCAGCCTGCGAACATGTAGCAGAGCTTGCCCGGCTGCTGAAGCACGAACGACGAGTTACGCAGATGAATGCGCGCATGCGAGGTCGCCGGATCGCTCTCGACGATATCGAACAGGCCCCAGCCGCGTTGCGACAGACGCTTCAGATAGTGTTCGAACACGGCCATGCCGCTGATGCCGTGCTTCTCGGCTTCCTTATCGCACCAGTGATAAGCGGATTTGTAGCCGGTCTTGTAAAGAATCTCGGCATACGTCTCGACGCCGAGCGCTTCTTCCACGGCGACGTGATTGTTCGTGAAGAAGTGACGCGGCACGTAGAGCATCGGCAGCGCGTCGGTGGTCCAGACGCCGGTTTGCGGATCGACGTCGATAGGCAGTTGCGGTTGCATCGCAGGGTTCCTTTTTTGTTTTGAGCGGTCAGACGTTCCAGACTTCGCCGAAGAAACGCATCCAGTTGCCGCCCATCACTTTCTTGATGCGCGATTCGCTCCAGCCGGCCTTTTCCATCGCGGCCGTGAGGTTCGGGAATTCGCCGATGGTTCGGATTCCTTCCGGATTGACGAATTTGCCAAAATTCGTCAGGCTGCGATAACGGCCCTTGTCGTGCGTGATCCAGTCGAAGAATTCGGTGCTGTAACCTTGCGTGAAGTCCGTGCCGATACCCACGTTGTCTTCGCCGATCACATTGATGGTGTATTCGATCGCTTCGAGGTAATCGTCGACGGTCGCGTCCGGACCCTTCTTGAGGAACGGCGAGAACATCGTGACGCCGACGAAGCCGCCTACATCGACGATCTCGCGCAGCTGGTCATCGCTCTTGTTGCGCGGATGATCCTTGAGACCCGACGGGCAGCAGTGCGAATACGTGACCGGCTTCTTCGAGCAGGCGATCGCATCCGACGAAGTCTTCGCGCCCACATGCGACAGATCGACCATGATGCCCACGCGATTCATCTCGTGAATCACTTCCTTGCCGTAGCCCGACAAGCCGCCGTCCGGTTCATAGCAACCCGTGCCGACGAGGTTCTGCGTGTTGTAGCAAAACTGCACGACATTCACGCCGAGTTCCTTGAACACCTCGATATAGCCGAGGTTATCTTCGAACGCATACGAGTTCTGGAAGCCGAAAATGATGCCGGTCTTGTTCTCTTTCTTCGCGCGCAAGATGTCGTCGGTCGTGCGTACCAGCGTGAGAATCTCGCTGTATTCGCGGATCTGCTGCTTCATTTCCGCGATGTTGTCGATGGTCTTCTGGAAGTCTTCCCACACCGATACGGTGCAGTTCACGGCCGTCACGCCGCCCTTGCGCATGTCCTCGAACACGGAGCGCTCGAACTTCGAAATGTTCAGGCCGTCGATGATGATGCTGTTGTCGTGCAGGGTGCTCATCTTGGTGTGCTCCGTGTGGGATCAATAGATGGGGAAGCGTTCGCACAGCGCGAAAATCTCGCGACGCACGCGTTGTTCGGTTTGCGGATCGCCTTCGGGGTGATCGCGCAGCGAATCGAATACTTCGAGAATCAGACGGCCGACTTCGCGGAACTCGTTCACGCCGAAGCCGCGCGTCGTGCCCGCGGGCGTGCCGAGGCGAATGCCTGACGTGATGGTCGGCTTCTCGGTATCGAACGGAATGCCATTCTTGTTGCAGGTGATGCCCGCGCGTTCGAGCGCCTGCTCCACCTGATTGCCCTTGAGACCCTTCGGACGCAGATCGACGAGCAGCAGATGGTTGTCCGTGCCGCCCGTAACGAGATCGACGCCGCCAGCTTTTAGCACTTCGCCGAGCGCTTGCGCATTGGCCAGCACGTTGTCGATATAGGTCTTGAAGCCCGGTTGCAGCGCTTCGCCGAACGCGACGGCCTTGCCTGCGATCACATGCATCAGCGGACCGCCTTGCAGGCCGGGGAACACGGCCGAGTTGATCTTCTTGGCGATGTCTTCGTCATTCGTCAGGATGAAGCCGCCGCGCGGACCGCGCAGCGTCTTGTGCGTGGTCGACGTCACCACATGCGCGTGATCCACCGGATTCTGATGACGTCCCGCCGCGATGATGCCCGCGATATGCGCCATATCGACCATCAGCTTCGCGCCCGCGTTGTCGGCGATCTTGCGCAGACGCGCGAAATCGAGCGCACGCGGATAAGCCGAAAAGCCCGCGATAAGCAGCGTCGGCTTGTGCTGCTGCGCGAGTTCTTCGATCTGCTCGTAGTCGATCAGCATCGTGTCGCGATTCACGCCGTATTGAACCGCGTTGAACCACTTGCCCGAGAGCGCGGGCTTCGCGCCGTGCGTCAGGTGGCCGCCTGCATCGAGCGACATGCCGAGCACGGTGTCGCCCGGCTTGGTCAGCGCGAGCATGACCGCGCCGTTGGCCTGCGCGCCGGAGTGCGGCTGCACATTGGCGAACCTGGCGTTGAAAATCTCTTTGATACGATCGATGGCGAGTTGCTCGACTTCGTCGGCGAATTCGCAGCCGCCGTGATAGCGCTTGCCGGGATACCCTTCCGCGTACTTGTTCGTCAGCACCGAGCCTTGCGCTTCGAGCACCGCGCGCGACACGATGTTTTCCGACGCGATGAGCTCGATTTGCGATTGCTGGCGCTCCAGCTCTTTAAGAATTGCGCCGCGCACGGCGGTGTCGCGCGTGGCGAGCGAGTCATCGAAGAAGGGATTCGAGTTCGGCATGGCAAAGGTCCGTGAGTCGAGAGTAACGGTCGTGAGACAAAGGCCTGGCGGGGGTTACAGCGATTTCGCGCAAGCCTTGCCCGATGCGTCAATTGTTGACTTTCGCCCTTCCGGCCAATTTACGAATTTAGACGTGTTCTTTGCCTTTTCCGACATGGACGTCTGTTTTCGACAAGTAGCGTCGGCGGATTCGGTGTAGTCGATTTCAGTGCGCGCGCCGCACTGCGGCGGAACGATCGTGCGCTTCGGCGGTGCGCGCCTTGCCATGCCTGGCTTCGCGCCGGTGCGCGATCCCTTGAAAGCACAAGCCTTGCCTTGGATTCCTCAGGGTTTAGCCTGATGGTATGGTAGTTGCCCTCGAAATCAGAATGAGAAAAGCGGCAAAAAAAACGAAAACGTGCCGTTGGTAAGGGTTTATTAAGCGGTTTTTAAAACGGTTTTTACAGCAGGCCGTCAAGACGTTTAGAAGCCCCGGTGTTTAGCTAGCGCCGCCAAACAATAGGTTGGAAGGAATCACTCCCCACATGTCTCTCGATCGCACGGCAGGGCTGTCGCACTTCGCGTTCATGCCAGTACCCAACTTCACGATGATCGCTTTCACCAATGCGATCGAAGTCCTGCGTATGGCGAACTATCTGACGGGACAACCGCTTTACCGATGGTCGATCGTAAGTCCGGACGGTGGTCCGGTGACGGCGAGCAACGGGCGGTCCGTCGATACGGGACCGGTCGATTGCGTCGGCCAACCGGATATCGTGTTCGTGGTCGGCGGCATCGATGTGCAGCGTTCGACGACCAATCAGCATCTTGCGGCGTTGCGTCGTTTCGCGCGGACAGGCAGCGTGCTCGATTCCTTGTGTACGGGCACGTATGCTTTGGCGCGTGCCGGTTTGCTTGCCGGTTACGCTTGCGCGATTCACTGGGAAAACATGTCGGCGCTTAAGGAAGAGTTTCCCGACACGCGTTTTCTTAAGGAATTATTCGTTATCGATCGCGATCGCGTGACGTGCACGGGTGGCGTCGCGCTGCTCAATCTGATCGCATCGCGCGTGGGGACTGCGCGGGTGACGCAGATCGCCGAGCAGTTTATTGTCGAGCATGTGCGGGATACGAGTGCGCAGCAGCGCATGCCTTTGGTGGCGCGGCTTGGGTCCGCTAATAAGTCGCTTTTCGAGGTCATCTTCCTGATGGAGAACAATATCGAAGAGCCTTTGTCGCGCGAAGAACTGGCGCGGCTTGCCGGGATGTCGCAACGGCAATTGCAGCGGCTCTTCCATGAGCATCTCGGGACGACGCCTACGCATTACTATCTGACTCTACGTCTGCGACGCGCGCGGGAATTGCTGCTTCAGACGGATATGTCGATTATGCATATCACGATGGCTTGTGGGTTTCAGTCTGCATGCCATTTTTCTAAGAGCTATCGGGATGCGTTTGGGACTGCGCCTACTCGGGAGCGGAGGAAGCAAGTGCCTTCGCTTTCTTCTGTGCCCTCTTCTGTGATGGTTGCTTAGGGGTTCTTTTACTGGTATCGGGATTTCTTTTTCAGTAGCCGCCTTCCCAGCGGGGGGTTACTTTCTTTGCGGCGGCAAAGAAAGTAACCAAAGAAAGCCGCTTGGCCGATCCTAAGCACCTTCTTGAGCGGCCCCGGCACAGTATTAGAAACTTGGCACAGCAATAGCGAGTGTCTTCACAGTCTGTCCGCGCGCTGGTTCCCATGCGATCCACTCTTCCTCGCCTACCTCGGTATCGGTCCCCTTCGGCTTACTCCGGCCTCGCTGCGCGGCCGGTTTAGGGCCGTTTGGACAACCGGCAGGTGATCAACGAAACGACCTCGAACGCCTCATCGGTTTTATCGTTATTCGGCCGTACCTCGGTTAAGGCTTAGACGAAGAACATGCGCCATGTGTAGCTAAAGGCAATTAAGAGCAAGGCAGCGAGATGCGAATCGTGACCCAAGCCACACCGCACCAAGCTTTAGAGCATTGAGTGTTCTTCGCTAAATGCAACACATGGAGCGCGTGCGAATGCTGACGATCAAACGCGGCGCTAACTCAAACTCGCGACTTCGACTAGATCTGCGAGAGCATCGTTACTCGCGAAAGCGCTAGGCTCTGTTCACATTTGAAGAAATGTGTTTACATCTCATCTTTTGCGTAAGCGATCAAGATGAGTCGAATGTTGCTGACCGATGAGATATGGGGACGACTGGAGTCCATTGTTCCGGGTAA
>NZ_LFJJ01000055.1 GCF_001189365.1 Candidatus Burkholderia verschuerenii
AGGAAAAGTCAATGGAGGAAACTTATGGCACAGCCGCCTAAAGAGACGACCGCAGCAAGCCGGTAGCCATCGGCAAGCTGGTCGATACGCAATTCATGAAGCTCGCCCGCGCGAAGCCCGCGCAGCCGACCGACCATCCGCACATCGCGGGGAAGATCCAGCCCATTACGCAAGCGCCCCTTGGCAAGCGTGTATGGGCGACCGGTGCGGAAAAGAAGCTGCTCGACTTCGCCGTAACGATCGTGACCGAACCGCCGCTAGGCGAGGACATGGCTTTTTCGCACGCTATCCTTTGCCAAGTCGGATTGCCGCGTGCGCGCATCGAGGACCGCGACTTCATGCGCCGCAGCGGCGATGCCTGGTTGAACGTGCAGGCCGGCTATCTGGACGAGGGCAAAGGCCCTGTCCCGCAGCCGGTCCCCTACGGGGTGATGCCGCGCCTCGCGCTCGCATGGGTTTCGACTTACGCCAAGCGGCACAACACGCGCGAGGTGCCGATCGGCGACAGCGCCGCGCAATTCCTCCGGCTTGTCGGCATGGATAGGCAGGGCAACCGCTACGCGACATTGCGCAAACAGATGCACGCCCTCGCCGCCTGCCGGCTCCAACTCGGGTTCAAAGGCCGCACCTTCAACGGCCAGCCCGTCGAACAATTCGACGCTTGGCTGTCAAATCGCGACACCCCCCAACACAGCTTATGGCCGGGCGTGATGATCCTGTCAGACGGCTATTTCAAGGAGCTGATCGAAAGCGGCGTGCCGCTCGACAACCGCGCCTTGATGGCCCTGAGCGGGTCCGCTTTGGCGCTCGACGTGTATTGCTGGCTTGCCCATCGGCTCTATCGCATCGAGGGGCGGCCGATCGTCCTGCATTGGAAGAACCTGCGAGAGCAGTTCGGGCAGGAGTACCGGGGCAAAGACCCGGACAAGGATTTCAAGAAGGAATTTCTGTCGGCGCTGCGCAAAGTGCTCGCCGTCTATCCGAAGGCGAAGGTCCGGCAGGTGACGGGCGGATTGATGCTCATGGCCTCACCGCCACCGATCCCACCGAAGGAATTCAACATACCAGCCTGTTGAAAACCCTGTGAATCCAATAAGTTATTCGCGTTAAATCGCCCCCCCTGAGTGCGTTAAATCGCCCCCCCCCAGAGGCCGTTTTATGCGTTAAATCGCCCCCCCCCTAAACCTGTAAGGTTTTGCCTATAAGAATCCCTATAATCTTTCCTTGTAATTGGCCAGCAGAATTGTGGATAAACCGCAAGCGGCTTACCCACCGAATTCTTTGGCCGCGCTCTCCCGTGGACAATGCGCTACGCGCACCGGCCCGATAGGGCCTTTGCCCACAGGCTCGCTTTTCCAACAAGATTTTTTATTTGTTTTTGAAAAGAAAAAAGGCAAAAGCAAACCCCATCTGCCTTGATGCCGGCCCCCGCAAATTGTAGGATTGAATCCTATTGATCGACAGGAGGGCAGCACATGCGCTCGACACAGCAGTTCAGCATCACGCTTCCTAATGACATGGCCGACATGGTGAAAACGAAGGTCGCCACCGGCCAGTACGCCACGGAAAGCGAAGTGATCCGGGAGGGCCTTCGCGCCCTAGCCGAACGCGATAAAGCGGTTGAGCAGTGGTTGCGCGAAAAAGTCGTGCCGGCCGCGCAAGCCATCAAGGCTGACCCGAGCCGCGCCCGCAGCATCGGGCAGGTTCGCGAGCACCTGGCCGACAAGCGCAAGCGAGCAGGCTCCGGCGCAGCGTGAGCTACACGGTTCAATTCAGCCCCGAGGCGCAGGACCAGCTAGACGAGCTGGAAGCCTTCATTGCCGACGCCGCCGCGCCCGCCGTGGTGGCCGGCTACGTCGATGCGATCGTGACCTACTGCGAAAGCCTACAGACGTTCCCCGAGCGCGGCGCACGCCGCGACGACCTCATGCCCGGCCTGCGGATCACCAGCTACCGCCGCCGCGCCGTGATTGCGTTCCTAGTGGACGCGCCGGCTCAAACTGTCTCGATCGTGGGCGTGTTCTACGGCGGGCAGGACTACGAAGCCCGGTTCCTGGGCGACCTCGACGACTAGCCGCTTCTCCCCCTGTTCCACGGCAAACAAAAAGGCCCGAAGTGCGGCAACACTTCGGGCCTCTGTATTCCGTCCGACTATGCAGGAGTGAACGAGCAGTAGCTGTTCGAGCATTGTAGACCGCAACCCCTCGGAATCCAAGTCCCCCACCCTACTAGCCCTTGCGTTTGTAGTATCGCGTAGTATCATACAACATACTATCTACTACACATGAGGCGCAGTTATGGCTATCACCCGCGATGCGATTTGGCAGGTCGCCGACGCCCTCGACGCCGAGGGCATCAAGCCGACCCTCGCCGCCGTCCGCAAGAAAGTCGGAGGCGGCAGCTACACGACGATTCATGAGGCCATGACCGAATGGAAGTCGCGCCGGCAGCAGGCCGCGACGCCGGCCGCCGATCCAGCGCCGCCCGAGCTGGCAGACCGGGCCGCCTCAATGGCAGGCGAAATCTGGACGTTCGCCCGCGCCGCCGCTGACCTGGCGCTTGCCGGCGAACGCCAGCAGATGGAGGCCGAGCGCGCCGAGCTGCGCGCCCAGGCCGCCGAGGCGGTTGAAGTCGCGGACAGCCTCACCGAGGAAAACGACCGCATGAAATCGGATGTGGCCGAGCTGGCCCAGCTGCGCCAAGAGCATGAGCGCACCCTTGCCGAGCTGAAGCGCAAGAGCGGGGAGGAAATCAACCGCACGATGGAGAAAGCGAACCGCAAGGACAGCGAGGCGATGGAGGCCCGCAAGAGCGAGCGCGCCGCGCTCGATCGGGCCGCGCATCTTGAGGGACAGGTGGACGCGCTGAAAGGCCAGCTCGCCGACCTCACAGCCACGCTCAAGCCGCGTGCCGGGGGCCGCCAGTGATCCGCCCTGCCCTTCATGCCATCATCGCCGCGATCCTGGCCGCGACCGCGCTGGCCTGTTCGGCCGCCACCTTTGCCGGCGAAGTCGTCGCCGTGCTGGACGGCGACACGGTAGACGTGCTGGTCAACCGGCAAACCGTCCGCGTGCGCCTGGCCGCGATCGACGCGCCGGAAATCCGGCACGGCACCCGCAACCCCGGCCAGCCCTTCGTCCAACGCTCGCGACAGTCGCTCGCTGGCATGGTATTCCATCAAAATGTAATAATTGATGAAGAAGGCACCGACCAATACGGGCGAGCCATCGGCACCATATGGGAGGGGAATTTCAACGTAAATGCGGAACAGGTGCGGCGTGGCATGGCATGGGTCTATCGCCACTACTCGCACGATCCGAAGTTGCTCCAAATGGAGCAGGAAGCCCGCGCAGAGCGGCGCGGATTATGGGCGGACCCGAACCACGTTCCGCCTTGGGATTATCGTCATTCGAGGTGAACAGATCATGCGGAAATTGCTTGCGTTAGTGTCATTGATTGCCGTCGCCGGCTGCGCCCACCAGCCCGCAGCCGGCCTGCTCAATACCATTGCGGTCCCTACCCCCGTTCAGAACTGGGTGCGATGCGATCTAGTGTTCGACAACGCGGGCGCGCTTGGCGGATACGCGCAGCTTGTCGGCGTGCCGATCGCGGACACGGTTGAGAAACAGACACGCGGCCTTTCCGGCGAGCTGACGCCGGGCACGCCTGCAATGATGTTCACCTGGCTAGAAGCGCCGCGCAGCGCCTCATGGATGAATGGCGTTCACGTCCCGCTATCGGTCGCGTTCCTTGACCGAAACGGGACCGTGACGGAGATTCAAAACATGGAGCCGGACACCAATGTTTTTCATTGGTCCGCCGCGCCGGCTATTGCCGCGCTTGAAGTCGGGCAAGGCACGTTCGAGCGCCTTGGCGTGCATGTCGGCTCCCGCATGGACGTGCAGCAATGCAATGGCCCGATCGTCTATCCCGGCCTGCAAAATCCGCGCTTTCGCGCGGGCTAATCGCACCCCAAAGACAGGAGGAAGCACACATGGCAACAGCCCGAGAAATTGAGGATATGACCGTGGCGGCTCGCACTCATCAAGTGCATGGCCGTATTCCCGATGGCGAATGGCAGCGGTTCACGCAAGCGGCCGAAGGCGCGTTCGACGGCCAGCTTCGGGCGCGTGGTAACGATCGTCTGCTCGACCACGATCAGCTCGCCGCTATGGGCCTCGCCCGTCAGATGGCCGTCGCCGATCGCAGCCGCGAAAATCCGTTCGAGCACGAACAATTGCGGCGAGCCTTCAACAGCGAACGGACATACGAAGCCACGCGCGAGGCGACTTACGGGAACGTCGTGCAGGCCGGCATCGACGGCTTGGCGCTCCCGGCCGAAATTCGCCATGAGCGGGCTTTGCTGGAAGCCTACCGCGACGGCCTGGCCGAGCGCGAAAACAACCTGCAAACGCAACAGCGCGGCGAACCGGATCAGGCCGGCAACAACGCAGAGCTGTCGATCGAGGCGCGGCAGCTCGCCAACCCGGGCGCAGGCGATCCAGTGATGCAGATGGGGATGAAGATTCCCGCAGGCCGCCAAGCGCAAGCGCGCGACGTGGCCGAGCAGCTCGCGCACAGCGAGGACGTTCACGGCAAGCCGCAGATCGAGCGGGCCGAGCCGGGGCGGTCCTATGAGGGGCGCGTTGTGGACGTGACCGAAAATCGCGTGTTCCAGAACGTCGGCGATCGCGTGATCGAGCATGACCGTCAGGCGTTGACCGGCAGAGGTATGTCGGGCGAGCTGGCCGGGCGCGAGGTGAAGATCGACTATCCGCACGGTCGCGTGGGGCTGGTCAAAGAGGCCGGCCAGGCGCGGGAAATGGGCCAGCAGGAGAAGGCCCTACAGAAGGACTACGGCGGTCGGGAAAGGTAGCGCCATGACCGCACGATGGGAAACAAACACGCGCTGGTACGAGGCGGAGATCTTCTGCGATTTGTTCGGTTCGTGGACCGTCGTGCGGGCTTGGGGCGGCAAGGGTTCGCGCCGGCATGGCGGCATGATCGACGTGGTTCAGGACGAGGCCGCGGCCGTCGCCAGAATCGAGGTTTTGAGCAAAGAGCACAGCCGTCGAAATCCACCGTATCAGCGCGTGGCCTAGCAACCCTGGGCGTGCCCCTCCGCTGCGCTGCGGGTCGGGCTTTCGTGCTCCGCATCGAGCCGCTGCGCGTCTCGCCCCTGCGGGCTTCAATCCACGGCCCTAGCGGGCCTCTCACGCCTCCGGCCGGATAGAGGCCTGCGCGCGCTCCGCTTGCCCCTCCGGGCCGCCCACGCGGCCCTGCGCGCCATTCGGGCTTGCCCTCCCCTCCGCATCGAGCGCCGGCAGCTCATCGGCGCCGATCGGCAGCTACAGCCCTTGAACCTGCCTTCCGGCCCGGCTTCCACGGTCAAGGGGCTTTCGCGGCATATCCTCACCGGCTGCGCCGGCTCCGGTATTCCACGGTCCCCTTGACCGCGCCGGCCCTACAGGCAGGACGGGCCTACCGCGACCGACCGACACCGACGAGCAGACCCACCAGCGCAGCTCTTTCCATGCTCCAGGTCGAATGATCGTGACGGCCTGCGGCCGTCGCATTCAATGCAGAACGCCGGCCTTCGGCCGACGAAAGGCCCGCTTCCTCCCTCGACCTCCAAGCAGGCCCGGAAAGTCGAGTGGAGGCAAGTCTATATTTTCGCATTTATCTATTTATTGCTATTGACTCTGCCCGGCTATTGTCATATAATTGTCTCATCGGTTGGCTATAGTTGTCCTATATCTGTCCGATCCACCAACAAGAAAAGGAGCCTAAATCGTGGTCAATTTCTTCCGAAATACCGATACCGCCGTCCCGGTCCTGTTCTATTTCGACAAGGCCGAAAAGCTGCGCGAGTTCGAGGCGTTCACCGTCGAGGCAATGCCGCAGGCCCGCCCGCATCAGATCCACGCCCAAGTCACCGCGTGGTGTGTATGTGCGCCAAGTACCGTTTCATCGACCGCCGCGAAGTCATCGCCGAATTTCCGAACGAGCTTTACGCGACGATCTTCCGCGACATGGCCGAGAAAACGGCCGCCCACATCTGACATTCCCCATCGGCCCGGATCACGCGGCGGCAACCGCGCCGGGCTTCCATCACCAGCAGGAGTGAACCACCATGAACGCATACGAGCAAAAGCAGGCCGCACGCCGCGCACGCTACGAGGACCGCGCCGAGAAGGCCAGCACCGCGAGCGAGGCCACCTATCAGCAGGCCCGCACGATGGCCGAGGCTATCCCGTTCGGTCAACCTATCCTGATCGGCCACCACAGCGAGACGCGCGACCGGAACTATCGCGCCCGGATTCATAACACCTTCGGCAAGGCGTTTGCGCTGCACGACAAGGCCAAGCACTACGAGGGCAAGGCCGCAGCCGTCGGCACTGGCGGCATTTCCAGCGACGACCACGACGCGATCGAGAAGCTACGCGCCGAGCTGGCCGACATCGAGGCCGCGCAAGACAAGATGAAGGCCGCCAATCGCGCCATCCGTCGCAACAACCGCGACGAGCTGGCCGAGCTGGGATTTTCCGCGCAGCAGATCGAGGAGCTTTTCACGCCCGATGCTTGCCGCCGTGTCGGCTTTCCGTCCTACGCGCTGAACAACAACAGCGCCAACGCGCGCCGCATCGAGCAGCGGATCAAGCAGCTTGAACGCCTCAAGGATCGCGGCGACGTGGAGAAGGCCGGCGCGGGCTACACCTATCGCGAGGACACGACCGAAAACCGCGTCATGTTCGAGTTTCCGGGCAAGCCCGATGCCGACACGCGCGCCCTGTTGAAGCGCCACGCCTTCAAGTGGTCGCCGACCCGTAACGCATGGGTTCGCCAGCTCACCAATGCCGGCATCTATGCGGGCCAGCAGGTCCGCGCCGCGCTCGATAGCGTGGAGGGCTGACCGATGGCGAAGGCGCAGCGGATCACGCCGGAGAGCATGGGAAAGGAGCGCGACCGGAAAGCCGCCGAGCTCGCCGCTTCCATGCCCGAGGACCGGGCCGGCTTGCTGGCCGTGACGGCCGAGGCGACGGCCGAGTTTCACGCCGCCGTGCTGGCCTGCGACGACGCCGCCGCGCAGATCGCGGCCGACCGCTACGACGCGGCAGTCTGGAAGTTGAACGGCGGGACTTCCTTCGGCGTCATGGACAGCAGCAACCCCGAGGCGGGCGGCATCCTGGCCGAGGCCCATTGCCGCGCCGACGCGGGCACGGTCCCCATGTGGAACCAGACCGGCGAATTCCTCATCACCGTTCAGGGCGTGCGCGCCGTGGTGCGCGTGCGCGATGGCTTCGGGCGCTTCCGTGTCAGCATGGGCTTTCACGTCGTGGACGCGGACAAGCCGTTTATCAGCGAAACCGGCTATCGGTCGCACTTCGACACGGCGCGGGGAGGGCGCACCGTGGACGAGGTAGCAATCAGCGTCTTCACGGCCTTGCTCGCTGAAAAGCGCATCCCGCTCGCGCCGGAGTATCGCCAGCGCCGAGGCGACGAGGCCGCGCCCGCGTGGCTCGCCGAGTTGGCCGCGCCGGATGCCGGCGAACTGGTGTTCGAGGATCGAGCCGGGCAGATGGCTTTCGGCTTCTAAAACTGGACAATCCACACAAGGGCGCGGCTTTCCCGGCCGCGCCTTTCGTTTGCGTCCTACATTCGTCCTACTGACCGGCGATCGGCGTCCGATTCCTGTCCTAGACCGGCTCGAACGCGGCTGCGCCGCATTCCTCGCCACCGCACAGCACCCGCAGATTCGGCTTGCCCCATACCTGCGCCGCGCACGTCGGGCAGCGGTATTTGATCCGGTTCGAGCGGTTGACCTGGCCCTCTGGCGGCAGCTCGACCAGTCCGGCCAGGTCTACGCCCTCGTTGTCGTCCTCGTCGTCTTCGCCGGCATCGCCGCCGCCAACCGAGGGCAGGGGGGACCGTGGCCGTTCCGGGGGGAAGCGGTCAAACCACGAGAGCTTGAATTCCCGCGTCAGCAGCTCCGCGCAGGCCACATCGAACGCGCCGCCCGCGACGATGTAGTGCGTCATGCGCTCGCCGACCTTGTGCCCGCCCGGCTCGCCGGTATCGCTTGGCATCAGGCCGATTTCTTCCATGCGCGCCGCCCATTCCTTGTTGTGGTAGCCACGCCGGCCGGGCTTGCCATGATGGAACTGCCATGCGTGGACCATTTCATGGGCCAGCGTGGAGAGCGTTTCGCGGATCGAGCGGATAGCGAAATAGCTAGGGTTCATCGCGATTTCGTCCGTGCGCTGGCCGGAGTGGTGGACGAACCGCGCCGAGGAGAAATAGCCGTAGGTCCGCCGCTCGCGCTGCAAGGTAATCAGGCAGTCGGCGAGCTGGCCGCCGAACAGCGCCGAGTTGAAGTGCTCGAACGCCTGTTGCAGCTCCGCATAGGCTTCCGGTGTCGGTTGCATCGGCGTCAGTCCCCCGGCGCTTGGGCCGCTTCGCGCGCCCGCTTGAAGGCTTCCCATGCGTCCACGGCGCGGCCTGTCTGTCCGGCCTCGCTCATCCAGAAGCGCCGGGCCTGTTCGTCCAGCGCGTTCCACCATGCAATGCCGGCGCGTTCGTCGGCTGTCGCTTCGCGTTCCATCGTGGCACCCCGTCAGTGAGTGGATTGCACAATCCATATAATGGATTGTGCAATCCAGAAGAAAGAGACGTGAAAAGGCGGCCCCCGGCAAGGGACCGCCCCGGCTCACCCGCCGAAAAAGTGATGGCTGATCGCCAATGCGGCCAGAATGCCGCCTAGAAGGCCCGCAGCGAGGCCCACAACGCCAGCCATGATGGCGAAGCGGGTAGCGGCCTTGTCCACCACCTGGGCCGCCTTGTGGCTTTCCTTGGCGGCTACGACCATGCCGTCCATTGCGCCCGCTGCGCGCTTGGAGAACTCGGACAGAAAGCGGTCGCCGGCAGCGTTGACGCTACCGGCCGCCGTTTCGCCGGCCCCCCGGACCTTCGCCACTGCCGTATCAACGGCAGCGGGGAGGGTGGCTTTCAGGGCTTCCGCCCTGTCCAACAGGTCGCCCACGTCGCCGAGCAATTCGGCAATGAGGGCTTCCCGGTGAGTGTTGGGGCCGGCCATCGTCGCGCCCCTACTTCGACGTGATCGCGGCGAAAACCTCATCGAGGTTCGCTTGCGCGGACTCGGCGAGGCGCTTCATGGAAATCATGGATGCCGCCGCCTGCTTTTCTTCGGGCTTGGTCGCGGCGCGGAGCTGCGCCTTGTAGTCCGTCTG
Organism: Candidatus Burkholderia verschuerenii; assembly: GCF_001189365.1. Classification (GTDB taxonomy): domain Bacteria; phylum Pseudomonadota; class Gammaproteobacteria; order Burkholderiales; family Burkholderiaceae; genus Caballeronia; species Caballeronia verschuerenii. Next base: position 9,249 of record NZ_LFJJ01000055.1, read on the forward strand.
ATCCGCGATCAATTCTGGGATCGTCTTTTTGTTCTGCCGCATCCGCTGATACAGCTCCGAGAACTGGATCACGGCCTTGGGCTTGAGCGTGAAAGCCTTGCTGTCCTCATGGAACGCGAACAGCGGATAAAAGGCGTCCTCGACCGTTTCGTCGGCTTCCAGCTTGTTGAACACGACGCGGACCTTTTTCGGCGAAACGCCCATCGACGCGAGCGCTTGAATGGTCGCGATCGTATCCTTGATTTGCTTGTCCTCTTTGACGGCCGGCACGACGAAATAATCCATATCCTCATGCGAACCGCGATATTGCCGCATGAGCTTGATGAAGTCCTCGACGTTCGACGCGCCTACGTCGATCACCGCAGCGTCGATCATCATCAGTTGCTCTTGGAGCTGGCCGAACTGCTTACCGCGCACGGTTTCGCTATCGCCTTCGTCCGCGTTGATGGATTCGACCGACACATATTCCGCGCCCTTGATGCGCGGGAACAGCAGGTGACGCGCCACGGTGGACTTGCCGACATTGCCCGAAAAATTGATGACAGCTACTTTCATTTCTTTTCACTCCTAGTTTTGCCGAACAGAGGCCGACTTTTGCCGAGGTACTTTTCGCCAATCGCATCGCGCTTTTTAGGATCAAGCGCATCCTCGAATTGGTTCTCCGCGACAGGAGCCGGTGTTTGATCCTCGCTATCCTCACTGGCCGACGAATTGCCGTTCGTCACGCTGGCCGGTCTTGATGGCGGGGACGTTACCCCTACCGCCCGGTTTTTGGCCCGGTAGCGATAGAGATTCTTGCGGAGGGTTTCGAGCTTGACCTCGATTCCCGCCTCGGCCAGCGCCGCCACGATTTCCTCATGGCGAACGCCGTCCTGCACTTTGCGATCTATCTCCGGCATCACCTGTCGGAGCTTTGCCGCAGCCGTTGAGCCGGTCAGGCCGGCTATAGCTTCCTTGAGCTTGTCTTTTTCCACACTGGCCACCTTCCAGTTTCCGAGAGTGTCCGAAGTTTGTCCTATGTATGTCCCACTGTCAACCCATGCCGTCCGAAATCGGTCCTCAATTTGTCCTATCGGTGTCCTGTTCTCCGATTGGCTGCGCCAATCGGTGCAGTTCGATACCCTCCTTAAGGGGGCATCGTGCCTGCGGGACCGTTTTCGCACAAAAAGAGAGGGTGTTTTATCCTTAACCCAGGCTATGCACCATACGCACCCTGTCGGGTGTTCTAAGTCATTGATTCTCATTGACTTTCGTATGTCGCCAGGTCAATGACGATATACGAATGCTTATACATTGTTCATAGTATATCATGTAAACACGGCATAAAACGCTATACACTGCGCTATACACTACCAACGAGGCACACGGCACACATGGCAAACCCCATCCCGATCAGGCTCAGCGACGAGAAATGGGCTTACTACAGCGAACAGGCGCAGGCCGCAGGAATCGGCCTCTCGACCTACCTCAAGCGCCGGCTTGAGCAGGGCGACCAGGTGGCCGAGCAACTGGCCGAGCTGCGCCGCATCGTCGCCGAAGGCTTCGGCGAGCTGCGCGACCGTGGCGATTCGGGCAGCGCCGCCGCGCCGATCGCGGGCCGCGATCCGACCGACGCGGCCATGATGACGGAAATGCTTATCTTGCTGCGGAGTGTCGTCGGCGCGGATAAATTGCAGGTCGCACATGGCGAATTGCGCCGGCAGGGCTTGCCTGTCTGGACTGGCGAAAAAGGAGGAAAGAAATGAACGATATTGAGCGCCGGCAATTATCGGCCGGCATCATCATTGCCCTTCCGGTTATGGCATGGGTAGCGGTCGCGAATAAGACCGAGACATTGACGCCGGGCCACAAAATCCGGGCGCTCTATCAGGTCGCGCTTGAGACGCCGCATAAGCCGTATCTGATCGCGGCATTAGTCGGCGGGCTAGTCCTTGCGATCCTCTGCGTTTGGCTTCTGGCGTCAGTCGGAAAGATCGAGTTTGCCGGCGCACCGTTCCGCAAGTTTTTGCGTGGAACGCGCATCGTGTCAGCGGAAAAGCTCGCGCGGGAAACGACCGAAAAGAAGCGGCAGCAAGTGACGCTCGCGAAGGTTCCCATTCCTACCAGCATCGATAATCTGCACATGCTCATTGGTGGCGGAACCGGCGCGGGTAAATCGACCTTGTTTCGCGAAGTCGCGCTAGGCGCGGCCAAGCGACGGGACCGGATGATTTGCCTTGATCCGAACGGCGACATGCTCGCGAAGTTCTGGAAAGAGGGCGACGTTATTCTCAATCCCTACGACCAGCGTACCGAGGGATGGTCATTTTTCAACGAGATACGCGCTGACTACGATTTCCACCGCTACGCGCTGTCAATCGTGCCGCTTGGCCGCACGGCCGAGGCCGAGGAATGGGCCGGTTATGGCCGCCTGCTATTGCGCGAGACAGCCCGCAAACTCGCCGTGATGGGTCAGCCGTCTATCCGCGAGCTGTTCCGCTGGACGACGATCGCGCCGCCCGAGGAATTGCAGGAATTCCTTTCGGGGACGCTGGCCGAATCCCTGTTCGTCGGATCGTCCGAGGCCACCAAGGCGCTATCGTCCGCCCGGTTTGTCCTATCCGACAAGCTGCCCGAGCACGTTGCCATGCCGCAGGGCGCTTTCTCGCTGCGGACCTGGCTCGAAAACCCCAAGGCCGGCAATCTCTGGATTACGTGGCGCGAGGACATGGCCCCGGCGCTGCGGCCGCTTATCTCGGCGTGGATCGACGCGCTTTTCGTGTCGATCCTGTCCATGCCCGAAGATCCACGACGCCGCATTTGGGCGTTCATTGACGAGCTGGCCTCGCTCGAAAAACTAGCCACGTTGGAAGATGCGTTGACCAAGGGCCGCAAGTACGGCCTGCGGGTCATCGCCGGCCTGCAATCGACCTCGCAGCTCGATGACATTTACGGGCGCGACAAGGCGCAAACGCTGCGGAGCTGCTTTAGCTCGCTCGCCGTGCTGCGTATCTCGAAATCGGATCCGGCCACGGCCGATGATTTCAGCAAGGCGCTTGGCGAACACGAAGTCGAGCGCGAGAGCCGCAACAGCGGCACGCGCAGCAGCGGCACCGGCAAGCAGACTGTCCACGAACGGGAGCGCGTCGTCGCGCCGGCCGAGCTGACCTCGCTGCCCGACCTGGCCGGATACATCGCCTTTGTCGGCGATCGGCCTATAGCCCGGTTCAAGACCGAATATCAGGGCTTCAAGAACCGGCATCCCGGCTTTGTCGAGCGGAGCGCCGTGGCCTTCGGAGGATAAGACATGCTCAGCATGAAGGTGTTGACCCGGCAGGACGTAGGGAAGGCCGCGAACTACTACGGGGACGGCGCGGATGACTACTACGCCAAGGAAGGCAACGCCAAGGAATGGCAGGGCGAGGGCGCGGCCGAGCTTGGCTTGTCGGGCGAAATCGACGCGGAGCGGTTCAAGGAGCTGCTGGCCGGGCAGGTCGCGCTCGGCATCCGCGTCAGCCGCGGTTCGACGCGAGGCGACGCGAAAGAGCGGATCGGCCTGGACCTCACCTTTTCCGCGCCCAAGAGCGTATCCATGCAGGCGCTTGTCGCTGGCGACGCCCGCGTGATCGAGGCGCACGACCGCGCCGTGACAGCAGCGGTCAAAGCGGCCGAGGAAAAGGCGCTTGCCCGTCGCAAGGTGGACGGCAAGGCACAGGTAGAGCGCAGCGGAAACCTGATCGTCGCGAAGTTTCGGCACGAAACCAGCCGTGAGCGCGATCCGCAGCTCCACACCCACGCCGTGGTGATGAACCTCACCCGGCGCAGCGATGGCGAATGGCGGGCGCTGAAGAACGACGAGATTGTGAAATCGCTTCGCCACCTGGGCGCGGTCTACCGCGCCGAGCTGGCCGCCGAGTTGCAGGGCATGGGCTACCAGCTCCGGCACGAACTGGATGGCACGTTCGAGCTGGCCAACATCAGCCGCGAACAGCTCACGGAGTTCAGCCAGCGCGCCAAACAGATCGAGGAACGGCTTGCGGCGCAGGGATTGACCCGCGAGCAGGCCAGCACGTCGCAGAAGCAGCAGGCGACCATGCAGACCCGCGCCCGCAAGAACGTCATCGACCGCGATGCGGTCTACAACGATTGGCAGGAGAGGGTGCGCGACCTTGGCATAGATTTCGGCCGGCGCGAGTGGCACGGCGAGGGCCGCGAACGTGGCCCCGACGTGGCCCGCAACAGCGCCGAGGCCCCCGAGCTGGCCGCCGCGCGCGCCGTGCGCTACGCGGTCAACCACCTGACCGAGCGGCAAGCCGTCATGGACGAACGCGAGCTGATCGACGTTGCCATGAAACACGGTGTTGGCACCGTTCGGATGCCCGACGTTCAGGCTGAGGTAAAGCGGCAGACCGAGGGCGGTTTTCTCATCAAGGAGGCCTCGATCTACCGGCCGGCCAGCGAAGCCGGGCCCGGCGCGGACCTCACGCGGCAGGCTTGGATAGGCGTGCTGGTCGACAAGGGCATGACGAAGGATGCCGCACGCGCCCGCGTCGATCGCGCGATCGGCGAGGGCGGGCTTGTCGCGATCGAGGGCCGCTACACCACACAGACCGCGCTCGAGCGTGAGAAACGTATCTTGCAGATCGAGCGCAGCGGGCGCGGCCAGGTCGCGCCAGTCCTGCCGCAGGAAGCCGCCCGCGAACGTCTAGCGGCGACCAACCTCAATGACGGCCAGCGCCACGCGGCCGAGCTGATGGCGAGCACCGCGAACCGGGTTGTTGCTGTGCAGGGCTTCGCCGGCACTGGCAAATCGCACATGCTGGATACGGCCAAGGCCATGATCGAGGGCGAAGGCTATCAGGTCCGCGTCCTGGCCCCATACGGGATGCAGGTCAAAGCCCTCCGAGAGCTTGGCGTCGAGGCGAACACGCTGGCCTCGTTCCTCCGCGCCAAGGACAAGAACATCGACGGCCGCACCGTACTTGTGATTGACGAGGCCGGCGTGGTCCCGACCCGCCTCATGGAGCAGACCTTGCGGCTTGCCGAGCAGGCCGGCGCGCGTGTCGTGCTGATGGGCGACACGGCGCAAACCAAGGCGATCGAGGCCGGCCGGCCTTTCGATCAATTGCAGGCGGCCGGTATGAGCACGGCGAAGATGGGCGAGATTCAGCGCCAGAAAGACCCGGTGCTGAAAGCGGCCGTCGAGCTGGCCGCCCACGGCGACACGCGCGGCTCGCTCGCCAAGATCGCTGGTGTTGCTGAAATCAAGAACGATGGCGAGCGCCGGGCCGAGCTGGTGAAAGACTTCATCGCGCTTGCGCCGGCAGAGCGTGAGGCAACACTGATCGTCAGCGGCACGAACGAGGCGCGGCGCGAAATCAATACCCGCGTGCGCGAAGCGATCGGCACCGCAGGGCAGGGGCTTGAGTACGATACGCTGATACGCCGCGACAACACGCAGGCCGAACAGCGGTTCTCGAAAAACTACCACGTGGGCGACGTGATCCAGCCGGAGAAGGACTACAAGACCGGCTTGCAGCGCGGCCAGCTCTATCGCGTGCTCGATACCGGCCCCGGCAACCGATTGACGGTTGCCGGCGACGACGGCCAGCGGATCACCTTTTCGCCGCTCACCCACACCAAGCTATCGGTCTACCTGCCGGAGCGATCCGAGCTGGCGAAGGGCGACACGATCCGCATCACCCGAAACGACGCCGCCCTAGACCTGGCTAACGGCGACCGCTTCAAGGTGGCCGAGGTCGCGCCCGGCAGACTCACGATCGAGGGCGCGGGCCGATGCATCGAACTTCCGGCCGACAAGCCGATGCACCTTGACCTGGCCTATGCCACGACGGTTCACAGCGCACAGGGCCTCACGTCGAACCGCGTGTTGATCGAGGCGCAGACGAACAGCCGCACCACGGCCAAGGACGTGTATTACGTCGCCATATCGCGGGCGCGGCACGAAGCCCGGATTTACACCAACGACTTGAAGAAGCTGCCGGCTGCCATCGCCCGCGAGAACCAGAAGCACGCGGCGCTGGACCTTGCCCGCGAGCGCCAAGGCCGCGATCGGTCGCCCAAGCTGCAAAGGCCGACGCTGGCACGTCAGCGGCTTCGCCAGGAGCGGCAAGCCGGACGCGACTAGGGCGTTTCTGCAAAGTCATTTGAGCCGCGATCGAGTAAGCGCGCAAGCTACTTGCCGAGCGGCAGAAAAGTTAATCGACCACAAAGGTTAGCTGCACCCGTCGCGCGCGTTTTCGGCCCTCGGAAGCGCGACGGCTTGGAAAGGCGGGCTTGTATAGCCGCCTGCTTTTCAATTTTCTGGAATCTACTCCATGTCCTCGCGCTACAAATGGGTTTTCGCAATCGTGTTGCTCGTGTTGCTCGTGTTGTTTGTGACTCTCTATGAGATCAATAGCTCTACGATACAATCCACCTACCCGGTCGGTTCATTCGACCATGCGGAATTGCATGTCGGCGGGCTGTTTTCGCCTACGCTAACGGTCGTCTACACTGAACAGGGGTCGGTCATTGTCGATGGCCTGTTCGCGAGCGAACCCGGGCATCCTCTTGAAATTCGCGTTTGGCGATCCGGCCCGAGGGCACTTTGCGCTGTCGGTCGCGATGGCAGCTCGTGCGCTAATGTCGTCAATGACAGCGGCTTACCGTTGCCGTTGCCGTGCTTTGCGGATACACCATCGGATTCCCACTATGGGCGGTCGATACGGCCATCCGACACTGTCACCCCATAGGGGTGATTCCACCATAGGTCTAGCTGGTCCTTGCTGCGTTCTTCGTTCGGCGTCGAGTCAAAAGCCTTCGGCAGCTTGGGATCAAGCGGAATCCGGTTTGCCATATGTGATCCTTGGTTCATTGATGAATCGCATGCGACACAGCACAATTATGTGTGCCTTTGCACGGTCAATTTAGGTATGCCTATCGCCTGTAGACTTCACGGCGATTGCCTATACGAACAACGAGAATGCATAGTTCGCTATCCTCAATGCTCGCAATAATGCGGTAATCACCTACCCTGTATTTCCAGAATTCCCCGAGCTTCGATCCTTTCAAAGCTTCGCCAATACTGCGAGGGTCTTCCAGTACCGCGACACGGCCATGCAGGAATGCAAGGACGCGTTTAGCGGTCTGAAGGTCTAGCTTGGATAGTTCGCGCTCCGCTGCGCGTTCGAACCTAATCTTCCAGACCATAACGCTTCATGAGTTCCTCAATCGCCACGGTGTCGGATTTGCCGCTGCGAACATCTGTTAAACGTTGTTCAGCCAAGTACAGGTCTTCGAGGTCATCAATGTGCCCCACAATGGCCTCGGTGGCGTAAAAAGTTTTGCTGCGGCCAGTGCGCGCGGCGAGGTCGGCAAGCCTCGTCTCAACGTCACTGGGAAGCCGAATTGAAATAGGCATGTATGTGCTTCCTCTCAAATGCGATACAAGTATCGCATTGCGGCACCGCTTGGTCAAGATAGGGTGCATGAGGTGCGCACCTACACGAAAATAGGCTCACCGCGCCGGCTAGGCCGATCAAGATTTGCCCGTACCGAAAAGCAATTGTGGCTCTTTGTTCATGACATTTGCCTTCGCTTAAAAATTGGGTCGTAAAAGACCTGCAAGACCTTCCGTGCGCGCATGTAGAGCACCACGTCAACCGTGGTGTAGAGCACATGCTTGATCGACTCCATTTCGAGCGTGCGGCCCACGTCGGAATTCTTGATGAGGGTTGCGATACTGTCGAAAGCCTCGATCGCGCCGTTCGCGTGCGTCGTCGTGATGCCCCCGCCGTGGTCGGTGTTCAGGGCGTTCGTGTATTCCAACGCCTCGCCGCCGCGCAGCTCCGCAAGGAAGATGCGTTCGGGCGTAATACGCATACATGCGGCAAGGCAGGCGAGCGCGAAGATACGCCCGCTGCCGTCGCCGTAGAACAGGTTCGTAACCTCCTTGTGGTTCGGCAAAAACAGCTCGTGAACGTCCTCGATCGTGGCAATGTGTTCGTCGGTCGGCACCGCCTCGATAAGCGAACGCGTCAGCGTCGTCTTGCCCGATCCGGCCTTGCCCGACACGACGATGTTGCGTTTCAGGGCCACACACCGCAGCAGGAAATCGCGGATGCGCCCCTGCCGTTTCAGATCGAGCAATTCCAACTCGAAGGGTTCCAACCGGCGAAAGTCGGTGCGCTCCGCTTCGGCCTTCGCTTCGGCTTCCGTGGGCTGGTTGAACGACACGTCGCGGCAGTCCGCGAACGCGCCTTCCTCATCGAGCTGGTGAGCCGACTTCACGACGGCCGAGTGTTTCCGAATGACGATCGTGAGCGTGCCTTCCAGCACGACTGGTGGCATCAGGATCGTGCCGCGCTCGCTGCCCGGCAGCGTCACGTAATTGACGCTGCGGACGGACAAGCCGGCATAGGCGATCATCGCTGTTGCCAGCGATCGGAGATAGGGCAATGAGAGTTCGGGAGCGTCCTCGTAGCCCTTTTCCTTGAAAGCGTCGGTGACGACCTGGCCGGGACGCACACGCAGCTCCGTGACCGCTGGATTGTCGAGATACGGCACCAGCGGGCGCATAAGCTGTAGGATCGTCTGTGCCCGGTAATCGTCGCCCGACTTGGCCGGGGCTGCTTTAACGGATGCTGTAGACACTGTTGAAATCCAGATCGCGGGCGATGAAGATGCTCACGCGGTCACCCTGGTTCTTGTAAAGAGTCGGCGGAATGTTGATCGTGTTCCGCAACGCCTCCGTTGCCATTTCATTCGTCGTGTTCTGCGTGTTGCCGAGGCCGATATTGGTGTTGCCACCACTGCGCGAGTTCTGCGCATAGGCAATCGCTGCCTCGCCGGCATCGCCGAGCACGCTTAACATGATCGCGCCGCCGAACCGCTGCCAGAAATGCGTATCGACGTAGCCCGGCTCGCCGGCAGCGCCGAGCGAATCCGTGCCGGGGCTGTCCAGATCGACAATCACGCCCTGCGGCGTCTCGATCCGCTGCCACGCGACAAACACGCGGTTTTGCCCTTGCTTGATGCCCGTCTGATAGCTGCCGACGATCTTGGAGCCGGCGTCGATCAGCACGACGTGCCCGTTGGCCGAATAGGTGTCGGACGTGGTGTAGCAAACCACCATGCCGGCCTGATCGGTGACGAGCTTCGATTGCTGGCCGCAGTCGATCATCGCGCCGCGCGTGATGAGGTAATTGCGGTCGCCCAACATGCCGGCCTTCGACGGCTTGAGGGCCAGCGGCGTGAGCTGACTTTCGAGCAGGCTATCGCCGGTCGCGCCGTTACCATGGCCGAGCGCGGCGAGCTGGCGAGCTGCGGCCGAACCGCTGTCGCCGGCATCCACGCCGTTCCCGGTGAAGCCGCCGCCAAGACGCCGGTTGCGTAGCACTTCCTCCGGACTCGGCTGCGGCGGGCCGTTGTTGACGGTCGGATTCGGGCCAGCGTCGGCAACGGGCGCGTTCGGCTGCACGACGGGCACAGGCGCGGGCTGCGTTGCGGCTACGTCGGGCTGCGGGGCGTGGGGTTTCAGAGGCGGCAAGGTGTTCTCGACCTTGGCCGGCTTCTTGTCAGCTTCCTTTTGGGCCGCTGCTCGCTCCCATGCCTTCCATGTGAGCAAACCGCCGATCACCAAGGCGGTGAGGATAATCACGTACATGAAGATGCGAACGCCCGGCGTGCGTCGCCGTCCGCCGTCGTTGCCGATCCCGCCGCGTGCGCCCTCCACCTGGTTGTTTTCCAGTTCCTGGGCCACGTCGATTTCATCGTCGCGCGTCATTGTTATTCCCCTCCTTTGATGACGCGGTGAACCGCAGGGGTTGATGTTCCGGTGACGTTCTGAATGCCGGCAGGGTCGAAACGCTCGTTGTACACGCCCACCACATCGTCACCGAGGCGAAGGCGGAATTTCGGGGCGACCTTTTCGGCGACGATCACCCGCGAGCCGTTTTCGGCTAGCATGTGCCGGTTCACGATCGCCTCGCTTCCACCAGTGCTAACGGTGTAGATGTCGGGAAGGTCCACGTTCGGGGGGAACTTGAAGTAGGTGAACCGGCCGTCGTCCCACACGTTGACCGGTGCGATTTCCTTGTCCCGCTCCGTCGCGCTCATGGTGTAGTTGAGGTTGTTTGCCCCGCCCCGCCCGTTGAACAGCGCATTCGCGCGATCCTTGGCACGCTGTTCCGCAGCGGCTCGCGCCTCTTCACGCGGATAGGAGAAAGCCACCTGCAGGGTGGCATCCCGGAGCGTCCAAGGCGATCCGATTTCGTGCTTTACGACCTTGCCGACGCTGTCGCGCGTGGGGTAGTTGCCGATAAAGTGCAGCACCAAGTTATAGCTATGCTTGGTGGTGACGATGACTAGGTTCGTATCGCTATTTTGCGCCTTCGCCTTGACAAAATAGTGGTTTTCCTTGTGGGCGAACTCCCATCCCTGCGGATCGCCGAAGGCGTGCGTGACGTATTCCTCATCCGCCCCGACGATGATGTGGGTGGCGATACCGATTACTGCGTCAAGCCGCACCACGTCTTGGTCGTTATAGGCGACGTGCCTGATCCGGTAATCGGCCAGCGACCCGACCGGGTTTTCGACCGCGAGGGCCGGGGCACTTAGGCCGGAGCCAGTCAGCGCCACGGCCAAGGCCACGCCGAGGATTTGCTTTTTCATGGTCGGCTCCCCTACTGCGCTGCGCCAAGTTCGGGGTCCACGCGATAACTGGTGACTTGGAACCCGAGCGGATTAACGAGCCGATCTTGCGGCTTCATGGGCGCATCGACATAGGCATAGGCAATCGTCGCGATCCAATGGCGGACCTCATCCGGCCGGTTATTCCGCCAGTGAACAATCGTCGTGAAGCGGGCAACCGCCGTGCTGTTCGTCGTGTTGATGACTGGCGCGCTTTCCATATTGACGAGCACGCGGGCCTTGTCGGCAAGAACCTTGTCGCGGGCCTGATCGCCCTCAAAAACCTTGTGATAGTCCACCGCCACGTCGGACGTGCTCATGAGACCGGTCGCGTCGTAATCCGTCTGGATCGTCTGATAGTCGTAGCTCTCCCGGTGCAGGACGTATTGATTGAGCCAATACTGATCGACCACTTCGCCGTAGGAGTCCTGATGCTCTTTCATCACGGAGACGGCATCGACGGCCCCCGTCGCATTGTCCACGCGAAGGATGAACGGCGGGACCGGCCGGCTCGATTCCTTCATGTAGACGGCCAGCACCATGAGGGCCACGAACGCGAGAAAGGCCGCCAAGCCGGCGACCATCCAAGCATTCTTGCGCGACCGAAGAACCTCCCGAATGAAGTTCCGTTCTAGTCCTTTGACCTCCGTAAGATACTCGGTCATTTCTGCGGTTTTGACGCCACTAGAGCGCCGAAATCTATCGGCGATGTTCATCAGTTGAACACTCCGTTTTGCACTTCTGGCGGAACAGTGCGGTTGATGGACATCCTAGAGGAATCGTCCGGGGTCCGAGGTTTCGGCACTCCGGCGCACGCTCCCAGGATCGAACACAAAAATAAAACTGCTACCTTTTTCACGGTTCCCAATCCCTCCAAACGACCAGTAATTTAATCGCACCTCTATGAATTAAATGCATTTTTGCAATTTTGATTTAAAAAGGCGGTAGCCGCAAGGGCTAACCGCCTTCAAAAACATTCCGGGAGAAAGTCTTAGAGTTTAGGCGGAAATATCACGCGGCAGTGCGGCCCGAGCCCTTGAATCGGCCGACCGCGCGACTGACTGCGCCCGTTACGGCTTTACCGCCTCTGATGGCCGCGCCCCGGTGCGGAGATTGCACCGCGCACCGCACCGACTCCCGCGCCGCCAACCCCCTTCGCGACCCTCAGTTCGTGCCATAGGCCAATGCCGACGCCGTTTGCGAGGCCGGCTGCTATCGACGGAAGCTGAATGACGATCAAGATGCAGGCAATCGACAGGATCACGCACCCGCCGAGCGAGTAGGCAAAGCTGAAACTGCCGTCGAGCTGAACTTTGTCCATGAAACCCGTGTAGAGCTGCATCATGAGGCCAAAGACGCTCGACACCAGCAACACTGTCAGGCCGTAGGTCAGCACTTGGCCGCACCACGCTTCGAAAAAGCGGCTCGTAGACTTGAACAACAATGCCAAGATGAACAATGGTCCAAGCCCTGCAAGGATCGCTAGCGCGATCTTCGCCAGCAGTATGAAGGCCCCGCCTATGGCCGTCAGAAACGCGGTAGCGAGCGTGCAGAGCACGCCAAAGGCCCCGAAGCTCACCGCCCCGCCGATATTCCACGTTGCCGCTTTGTTGAACGCATCACCGGCCTTGTCGAAACCGGCACCCGCCGCCTTGTCCACCAGATCGGCCGCAGCGTTGCCCTGCACCTGGCCTGCGCTCGCCGGCAGGAGCATCGTCGCAAATTCATCCGGCGTCTTCTGAATCGCATCTGCGATTTGGGTCTGGTAAAGGCCACCGGCCGAGGCGATCGACACGATCATGCCGATCTTGAAGCACTTGAAAACGAAATCCCGAATCGAGTCTTCGACCGCGCCGCGCGCCACTAACAGGCCGTAGAAGATGAAAGTCACGGTAAGCCCGGCCGTGATAACCGGCATCGCGGCCGTTACCACATTCGAGGAAATCGTGCTTACGAACGTGTTCGTTGTGCTGTCGATCTGCTGGAAAAGATCACTAAAGAGGGTGAAGTTCATCGCCGACCTCCGGTCACAGTCGCGGCATCGCCTTGTTCTTGGGATCGAGGCTCAATTCCTCAGCCGCTTTGTTGGCATTTACGCAGTTCGGTGACAGCCGCAACTCGCCCGGATCGTCGGCGCACTGCTTGAGTTTCGCGAGCCGTTCCGTCTCATGCGTCTTGTACCAGTCTACGCTGTGCGTTTTCTCGCCGTCACAGCCGGCAAGGGCGACCACGGCTAAAACCGTGATTGCCAAGTTGCGCGCCTTCATTGGTTCCCCGCGCTTAGCCGAGGCATCGACTTCTGATTGGGGTCAAAGATTTTCTGCGCAATCGTGGTCCGCTGCTGCTCGATTAGCCCTTGCTCCGCGTTTTGAAGCTGCCCCATGAGCGCCACCTTGGTTTGCTCGTTCTGGATGGCCGCTTGCTCTCCCTGTTTGATGAGGAAGCGCCGCGAGCCCGAGGGGATCGCCTTTAGTGCCTCGAATTCGGGCCGCGTGAGCTTGAAGCCTTCGATGTAGTCGGAGGCGTCCGCTCGCGGGTTTTCCAGCAGAATGAGCGTTGCGATTTGCTGGACGATGGTTTTGGCGATGCCGCTTTCCAGAGCGTCGCCCGGCTCCTGGGTGGAGAACACGCAGATGCCGTTTTCCTTTCGGATCGTCTTGAGCTTGTTCTTGACGAAATCCTCGAACTGCGGGTCATCGAGGATCTTCCAAAATTCCTCGAAGATATAGATGAAGCGCCGACCGTCAATCATGCTCTCCGTGCGATAGAGCAGGTACATAATCGTGGGCGTGCGCGTGGCCGGATTTTCGAGGAAATCCGTCACATCGAAGCCATAGAGGCGGTGCGTCGTCAGATTGAGTTCGTCGGTCGCGTTGTCGAACAGCCACCCGAATTCCCCGCCCTCGCACCACTTTTGCAGCCGGGCATGAACCGTAGGCCGCGCGTCGTAGTCGTCGCTGATCGGGTTCGGGAGGGATTGCAGCAGCATTCCCAAGTGCCGCAACGGGCGGTCGATATGGGTCATCACCGTATCGAGCGCCTGGTCAATCTCCCGTTCGTCGTTGTGGGTGATCGGATCGCCCGAGCTGCCGACGAGCTGCTTCACCAGTGCCTTGAGGAACAGCAGATTCGCCTTGGTCGGCTCTAGGTGGAAGGGGTTGAAGCCGGAGCGTTCGCCGTTGCGCAGCGGCAAATACTTGCCGCCCATCGCCGCGATCGCGATTTGCATCCCGCGATCCTTGTCAAAGACAACGCACGTCGGGCTGAATTTCTGCGACTGCGCCAACAGGAAACCGAGCGTCGTTGTCTTGCCGGCGCTCGACTGGCCGCCGATGAAGGTATGTCCGAGCAGGCGCTTTTTGTAGGCGTCCTCATCCAGCCCGGAGACGTGGAAATTCAGATAGAGCGGCGTGCCGCTCAACGTCTTGAGGATCGTCACCGCAGGCCCCCAAGGGTTACCGTTCGGCTTGCCGCTTAGGAAGTTGTGGAAGGGGCTGAACGATAGGAAATTGAGCGAGGTAATTGCCATCGGCCGAGGCCGCCAACGCCAGTTGGCCGGAAGCTGCGCCCAATAACCAGCCTCTAGGGCTAGGTCTAGCGCGTTCGGGACTACGCCGCAGTCCAGTAGCGCGCCCTTAGCCTTGGCGAGATAGCCGCGCAGCTCGGCCGCGGACTCGGCGAATACGAGCAGCGTAGCGTGATGCTCGCCCATGATGAAACGCCGCGAGACAAGGGCGTCTAGGGCGTCGTCAATCTCCGCAATCTGCGTGACCGCCACGTCCTCCGCGTCGATCAGGTTTTGCTTGTGTCGCTGTAGAAAGCCCCTGGCGGCGTGCAGCGACAGGCAAGAGAACGACTGCGTAAAGACGAACTCATAGTCGCTTTCCAGCAGCACATTGAGCTGACCCGGTTCGGTGTCGGCGTCGAAATCCTTGATTTCGAGCATCCCGAAATTGCGGGTTTTCTCGATAAGACGTTGCTCACCAATCTCGCCCCAATTGGCGAAGATCGGCCGGTTCGTCGTCAGGTAATCGCTGATCCGCTCACGGCACACCGGCATGGGTTGATGCTCGCCGTTGACGAGGAAGCCATACCATTCCAGCGCCGAGGAGTAGGCCATCCCGTCGCGATCATAGGTGCCTAGCAGCTCGCCGCCGTACCGCTTTTTCAGGACCGTGGCGAGCTGCCGGTTAATGTCGTCCAGCGTCTTGATGGCGTCACGCTGGCGAAGCGTCTTTTCATCGTAAGACAGCTTTTCGCGCTTGGCGAAGAACCGCAACACGTCCTCCGACGCCTCCCGGAAAACGACCGTGAAATACAGGTCATTGACCATCAGGTTATAGTCGGAGAAGGACTCGCGGTACTTGTCGTCCAGCTCGCGGCAAAAGACGTTCTGGAACTCGCTTTCGGGATACTCGACCACGCGGCGACGGTGGATATGCGCCCAAAAGGAAATGTTCGCGGAGCCGACGCCACGAACGAAGTTGTTGAGGTCGCGAGTCCACTGGAAAACGTCTTGAATGTCGGCACATTCATGCGACCGGCCCGAGAGCTTCCAAGTCGTCATATAGTCCGCGTTTTCCGTGGAAATAATATGCTCCGTGACGTGATGCGATAACGGGACGAATTCGCCCATCCCGACTTCCGCCTCCATCGCCTTCAATGCTGCACTGCTACCCATTATTTGAGCCTCCTACGTCGCCGGTAATCGGTCGGCGAATACGTCGAACCGCCCCAAAATTTCTTGTTCTTGTTCCTGGCCTTCGTCTCGAACCAAATCCACCAGATCGAGAAAGCCCGATCGTCGTGCCGCGTGATTAGACGCATGATGACGACGACCGGGATCAGGAGAAGCCAGCACCACAAGCTGACCCACATTGCGATGATGGCTACCGCGCTGACAGCCGCCAGAAGCGGCATAGTCGGCACGCCGAAGAACGTTGGAACGCGGGTGGTCCCCTTGAACAGGGGGAACGGCTTGATGTCGTCGTCATCCATGCCAGCGGACTCGGATTAGCTGACGATCATCGACGTGATTTCAGCCGCCGAGCCAACGATCAAGATGCCGATGAACCAATGGACGAACGTGTCCTTGTGCATCATCCTCATGGCGTACAGCAGACCGCAGAGCATCAGCGCCACGGTCGCCGCTACCGGAATGATCGTTGTCAGGTTCTCTTTCAGCGTGTTGAGAACCGTCGTCGCTTGGGACAGACCGGCCGCATAGGCGGGGCTGGTCGCAATTATCACCAAAGTGGCCGCAATGATGAGATTGGTGGCCTTGCTATTTGCGGAGTTTTTCATGCGTACATTCCTCACAGATGAAAATAAACGTTCCTTTTGTTATGCCGTAGCGTTCGTGTAGCCACTCGAACAGTTTTCTAGGATCCGACCATACCCGCACCTTTCCTCGTTGAGTTTTCAGGGTGTACAGCTTCTGCTCTCCGGTCTTTGGGTCTGGACATTCGAAGACGAATATCCATTTCTTGGCGGCCCGTCGAATGACCTTGATATCGTTCGATATCTTCCCTTCCAAAAACGCCTCGTCCACTCCAGCTAGAGCGACGGCTATTGGCGTCGTGGTTTTCTCTATCAATGTTGGTTCCCGTTCTGCGAGTTTGTTTGATTGGGCCTAAACGTTGCAAACCTACCCGAAAGAACTACCAACACCCATATGGTAGCTACGAAACCTGGTATTATAAATCAAACTTTCTATTTTGATACTATTTTCTACCATTCTCATTTTCAGGGTCAGCCGAAAAGGCGTCGGCATCCGCTGACACCGTGAATGCGTCAGCTTCACCCGATGACGGTTTTGGTTTAGCGGGCGGTTCCGGCGCTGCGTCTTGCGATGTTGATGCCGCTGCGACACGGTTCCCGTGTAGCAGCACCGGTTCTCTCGCACTATCCTCACCCCCTAGCGGTATGAGTTCCGGTACTGGCAGATTAGCTTGTGCAACGACGTTGCGCACGTAGCCATTCTGGATTCCGCGGCGCAGCGATCCAGTGTTGTAGCAGGACAGTGCGCCGCGCAGCGCCGCCTGGCCCTCGCCGTCCACCGCAACTGCCCGAGCATAGCAATCTCCCAACACTTGGGCCGCTACGCGCAGATTAGCGCATGGCGCGAACAGAGCGTCGACACCAACCCCCAAGGCGCGAAAGTTGTTGGAGTTGATCTGCCCTAATCCAACATCAATGTTATAGCCTTGATCGAGAAGGTTTTGCGCCGTCGCAGCGGCCTCAGTCGCGTTGTTTGGCTGTCGCGTGAGTTTATAACCCCCGTTAATATTGATCGCGTATGGGTTCGCGCGCGATTCCCAACGGACAAGTGACGAAAGCGTGCGAATATGGATTGATGGAGCACAGCGGGCCGCGAGCGCGGCAAAGCCCGGAGGATGGCTCCCTACCCTTTCTGGGGTGGCGACAGGAGTGACCTTTACTGTTATGGGTGTCCCGACCAGAGACGGCTTTGCGCTCAGTCCAGCGAGGCCGCCCGAGAAAGCGCAGATCGGGCTCGCAACAAGGGCCGCTGTGGTGAGTAAAAGCAGCTTGCGCATGGATCGATCCTCCATCAAGGGCCGTCCCGCTTGGACCCGTAGCGTGAGTCGATCAGGCTCTTTTGGGCGGGATCACCGGATGAGCATTGGTTGAGAAAATCACGGCGAGCACTCGCCGTGCGAGAGGCAGAAAAACCGTGATGAAAAACTTGGATCGCGAAATACTTGGCGAGATAGGGCGTACAGGCCCTCCCGCCGCCTTGGCCCATCGCCTCGCCAACGAGACACAGGATAGCCCCACAGGCATCGTTATTGTCCTTGGCTTCGGCTTGACCCGATACGGCAGCGGCAAGGACAATTGCTGCCAATGACAGCATTCTTATCTTCATAAGACCACCTCATTTCAGTCAAAAATACAATTTTGACGACTATCATCCGAGGGTGTACCCTATGTCAAGCACTGGCAAACAACAGATCGCATCGTCATCCCCGTTCGATTTGGGGAAGATGAGCGACCAAGAGCTGGCCGATCTACGGCAGGAAATCGAGACGGAATGGAAAAAACGGGAGTCCCGGCAAAAGCGCGATGCGAGGAAACAGATAGTGGAACTCGCGAAGCAACATGACATAGACCTATCGAGTTTGGCCGACACCAACGTCAAATACCGGGACCCCGAAAATCAGTTCAACACGTGGAACGGGCGCGGACGCAAACCTGAATGGATTCGCAAGGCGCTTGAAAAAGGTGTCAACCTTGACGATTTGAAATCTTAGGACAAAAGCGGGCGGATCGGTAGTGAATCCCGCAGGAGGCAGTGGAAATGGGAAAGATTATCCCCATCCGTCGCGGCGGTCCCAGCCCCGACGAAATCGAAGCCGGGGACCATCGCAAGACGGCGGCTGACCGCGCCTGGCAGGTGTTGAAGGCAACCGGCTTAGGTATGCTCGGCGTGCTGCGCTACACGGCGTTTGTCGTGCTGCTGTTCCTGCGCCGTCCGATCCGGTTCGTGCTCAACCTGTGCGGCAGTGGCGGATTATTGGGTTTCTTCATGATTGCCTTCGGGTTTTCCGGCCCGAACAGAAGCTCGCTCCTATGGCTGAGCGGCGGCACTGCCGCCATCGGCATGTTTGGAGCCTGGTTCTATGACTCACTTGTTCTGTGGCTATCGCCACGTCCTATCATCCTCGCGTAGGAGCCTCTATGTGGCAGCCGAAAATCCTTCAGATCATCCCCGCCGCACCGGGCTGGCGTGCGTCGAGACAATGCCGAATAACCGCACCGAAAGCCGTCCTGTAGCCGCGTGGGCCTTGCTGGATACCGACGAGGTTGTCGGACTCCTGCCGCACAAATTCGGCGGCACGCTCGAATTGCCCCAGGCAAAATGCCGGTTCACCGCACCCGGCTTCGATTTGTAGAATCCAAATTCTAATCACAGCCCCTTGTTCGACCCTCCCCCGGAGGGTCGTTTTTATGTTGTTGGGAAGTGCGCCGGGACGCGCGAGCGGTCAAGGAGGCCCGCAGGGCACCGCCACACGGCGCGCAGCGTCCTTGGTGCCGATCGGCGTCTTGTGCCAGTCCTTCCCTCTGTAGCGCCTCCCAGGCCGCCCTAAACCGATTCCTCGCCATCCGCACATGCGTCGGCCGGGCTCGATCTGACCGTCTCTCCCCTTTTAGGCCGTGCATGGTCCACTCGTGGTCCACTTAGGCTCGCGATTTTCGGCCGGGCCGTTTGGTTCTGTCCACTCCTATTCTTGACCCCACTCGGTGACGTGGGCACGATGGGTATACTTTACTTGACTTGCCTCATTTTTGATGATATCGTACAATCACTAAAGATATCACCGTACACCCTGTTCGCGGAGGCTATCGTGGCAAACGTTCTCGTCAGAAATTTACCGGATGAGGTGCATCGCGCGCTGCGCGTACGCGCCGCTCATCATGGTCGCAGCACAGAGGCCGAGATTCGCGAAATCTTGGAGACGACCGTTCGGCCGCCCGAGCGCGTCAAACTCGGGGCCATGCTCGCGTCGATCGCCCGCGAGGCAGGCGGACTCACCGACGACGAGGCCGAGCGCATCAACCAGATCCGCGACAAGACGCCGGCAGAACCGATGAGCGTCGAATGATCGTCCTCGATACCAACGTCATTTCGGAGCTGTGGAAGGCCGAACCCAATCCCGGCGTGCGCAGGTGGATCGACGCCCAAGCGATCGAAACGCTTTATCTGTCCGCCATCACCGTCGCCGAGCTGCGCTATGGCCTCGTAACAATGCCCGATGGCAAGCGCCGCGCGATCTATGTGCAGCGTCTTGAGCAAGAGGTTTTGTCGACCTTTGCTAATCGTGTCTTGCCGTTCGATCTAGAAGCCAGCAAGACTTATGCGGAGTTGATGGCGCGCGCAAAGTCCGAGGGCAAAGCCATCGCCAAAGCCGACGGCTATATCGCGGCCACCGCTGTCGCGCACGGCTTGATGGTCGCGACACGCGACACCGGACCTTTCCAAGCCAGCGGGCTTGAGGTCATCAACCCATGGGAGGCAACGCCATGACCGCACAGATGAGCCTGGTTCGCATTGCGCGGATTTACATCCGCGTCAGCACCGACGAGCAAGACGCGCGCCGACAGCATTCTCTCAAAGAGAGCGCCGAAGCGGCCGGCTACTACGTGGCGAAGGTCTATACCGAGACGGCAACCGGCGTGAGTGCCGACCGGCCGGAGCTCTTGGAAATGATCGCCGACCTTCAACCGGGCGAGGTTGTCATCGCCGAGAAGATGGACCGCCTAAGCCGGCTCCCCTTGCCCGAGGCCGAGCAGCTTGTGCACGCGATCCGCGCCAAGGGCGCACGCCTGGCCGTGCCCGGCGTGGTGGACCTATCGGAGCTGGCCGAGGCGTCCGAGGGCGTCGCCCGGATCGTTCTTGAGGCCGTGCAAGACATGCTCTTGCGCCTCGCCTTGCAGATGGCCCGCGACGACTATGAAACACGCCGTGAGCGGCAACGCCAAGGCATCGCCTTGGCGAAACAGGCTGGAAGGTATCGCGGGCGGCCAGCCGATAAAGCGCAGCATGACCGCATCGTTGCCTTGCGCGAAGGAGGCACGTCGATCGCCAGAACGGCGCAGCTCGTGCCGTGCAGTGAAACCCAGGTCAAACGGGTATGGAGAGAACATCGAGCGCGCAAGGCCAAACAGAGCCAGCGCGCCCGCAAGGAAAAGTCAATGGAGGAAACTTATGGCACAGCCGCCTAAAGAGACGACCGCAGCAAGCCGGTAGCCATCGGCAAGCTGGTCGATACGCAATTCATGAAGCTCGCCCGCGCGAAGCCCGCGCAGCC